>NZ_JAHRFA010000005.1:0-162302 GCF_020883045.1 Microcoleus sp. CAWBG58
CCAACTGGGCGGGTATATTCAGGGAGTTATCGCTAAAGTTTAAGTTGAAGGCCCCTGCAAATTCAAATCCCGGTGGTAGTGGTAGGGACAAGTTTTGTTGGTTGACTGGGGCAATGCTGACGGTTGCATTCTGTTTGAGAGCGCCCGGAGGTATCATGAGTGCTAGGGTTCCGTCGCTTGAGTTGATGATGCCACCGTCGGTTCCCAAGGCTGCCCGGCCGATTTTCGGTGCTTCGACTCGAACTGGAATGGTGGCGGATGCGGTGCCGTGAATGGCTGTGACGGTGGCATCGCCGATGCCGACTGCTGTAATGGTGCCGTCGGAACTTACGTTGAGGATGTTGCTGTTGTTGCTAAAGTAGCGCGTACCTGTGCTGGCTGCGGTTAGGTTGGCTTCGGTGAAGTTGGAGTTTAAGCCGAGGGACAGTTTCCGCGTTGCACCGGGTGTCAGGGAGACGGCATCTGGGTAGGGGTCTAGTCCGTACATTTCGGCTAGTATCTGATGCAATTGAGCGTCTGTTGTGGGTGCTGGCATCGTCCCAATTCGGATTGGGGTGACTGCTTGCAGGTTGTTGCGACTAGCGCTCAAAACTGAAGTACCGTTGGTTAAACCTGTCACTTTCCCCGTTGGATCAATTGGTGCTACTTCTGGATTGAATGAAGTGTAAGTTAGATAAGAATCTGGGAGCACTACACCTTTTTGGTCGGCAAAATCTCCGAGCACAATCAATTCCGTATTTTCTCCTGCATTGAGTCGCGGATTGCGCTTCACAAAATCTAGATTTAGCAGGGGAACATCGCTGACATTGACTGTCACCCGCGCGGGCGTTGAACTCCCAAAAGCGTCGCTGGCAAGGAAATCAAAGCTGGCAATACCGGAGAAACCGGATGCTGGTTTAAACGATGCTTTGTTCGTTAAGGGATTGAAAATTACTGTGCCGTTTACTGGATTGAGGACGCTAATTGTCAGAGGGTCGCCCTCTGCATCTGTGGCAAGATTGTCTAATGAAATAGTTGTCTCTAATTCTGTATAAGTCCGAGCGCTTGTCGGCGAAACAACGGGCGGATTGTTGTCAGAATTCGGGGGATTGACTGCGGCGAGCAATTGTTGTCCTAAAGCTGTATTGCGCCATTCTTTGTCAGGGTTGATGACTGTATCTAGCAGCGGTGCGTTTCCGGTTGCGCCACTAATTTTAAAGATTAGGTCATTGTAATCTCTGTCTGAGTTAGCAGCCGACATATCTTCGAGGGCGAAGGTGTTGCCGGTGCCCGTAATGTCGGCTATTTGTAGCAGATGAGCGGTATCGCTGGGATTGGCTGTGGCGATACTGAATAAGGGGCGGTTTTCGGGGAACAAATCCCACAGCCAGGAGTATTGGAGGGATGATTGTACTGTACCGCTGGGTACGAACATGACAGCAAAGGTATCTCCAGGGGTCATGTTGAAAGTTTTGATACCCTGATATTCTCCTGAACCGAAGTCGTATTCTCCCGGCATGGAACCGGTGAATTTGGATCCTTCTGTACTGTCGCGGATTACAACGTTTCCTAATGTGGAATTAGTTAGGACTCTCCTAGCAGCTTCGGCGATGAATTCTGGAGTACCAGGTGTAAATGCTTCCATTCCTGAAAGACTAAAAATGCCGACTTCGCCAGTAAAGTAGCCGCCGTCAAATACATAGTCAAATTTGACTTGTCCTTGGTCATCTACAAGGAAAGTGCCGGGATTGGGTGAGTTGGCTGCTGCTGTTATTGAGAGATTTGTTGGGGAATTGGTATTGCTTTGAAAGTTGCCAGTACGCTGTGTTGAATTAGGTTTAGTGTCTGCAATATTGTCTGAAAGTTGAGCAGATTCTTCGGTTGCTGACAGTAGCAAACCGCTTGTCATCTCTGCGGATTTGGGCGCAATTTCAGGATCGGAATACGCGGGTAGGACGGCGACAGTTTCTGTGGGATTTGAATTGCTATTATGATTTTTTGAATTTGGTTCAGGTGGGGATTTAAGAGTTGAGGGTGAAGCGCTTGTTTCGACTTCTGCTATCTGTGTCGTAACTGCTGCTGTCTCTGATGGAGTTGAGAAGAGTGCTGGGCTTTTCTCAGTTTCTAATTCCGCTGCTGTTTCAGAAACAGTAATGTCCCGTTCGATTGTATCAGCAGTGAATTCTGCTGTCGATGGCGAATCGGTTTTTGTTGGCAATTCGCTTTCAATTTCTGATGTTATTTCAGGAAAAACGCTCTCATTTTCTACCGTAGCCGAATCGTTTTTTGTGAGAATAATTGACTCGGTTTTTGTTGGCAATTGTTCGGGTGCGGTAGAAACGTTGGAGTTGCTTTGTTTGGGTGATTGTTCGCCAACGTTAGAGACAAGCGACTCTGTTTTTGCAGGAGATTTTTCCGCAATTGGAGCGAAAATTGACTCTGTTTCTGCGGGAGGTTTAGAGATGCTGGAAGTTGCATCTTTGTCGGTTTTGATTAATTCAGCATCTGCTGATTGACTGACAATAGATTCTGTTTTAACTGGCTGTTTAATTTCCGAAACTGAGTCAGTATTGCTCGGAGTTTTTTCTGGGGTGTTAACTGCTGCTGTTGCTGTCGTCACCGTTACATTTTCACTGGCTGCTGTTTTTGGTATTGCAGCAGGTTCGATTTTTAATGAGTCAACTTTTCCTGTATCATTCTGTTTGTCAGTTAAAGATTGAGTAGCGGTTTGTACTGGCTTTTGTAAATCGGTTGATTTGACTTCTGCACTGATATTAGTGTCAGGTAAAACTGGGTTAGATGTGGCTGGAACTAATTGGGCTGTTGGGGGCTGTGTAGTCGGCGGCAGTTGAGAATCTGAAGGGGGTTTTTCTGTCGGTGTTGCATCGACTTTTGGGGATTTTTTGTCTGAGTCTATTTTGTCAGAAATTTCGGCAATTGGAAGCTGTTTGTCTGAGTTTTTTGTTTCTGAAGTTGAGGCAATTGGAGCTTTTTTATCGGAGTCTATTTTGTCAGAAATTTCGGCATTACGAGATTGTTCGCCTGAGTTGGCTTTCTCCACAATTGTGGAGTTTTGAGATTGCTTGTCTGAGTCTATCTTGTCGTCAGCTTTGGCAACTGGGGACTGTTTGTCTGTAGAGATTTTATCAGTTGAGGGAATATTTGGACTAGCTGTAATAGATTCGGTTGAATTTGTTACTGCAATTTTCTCGGATTTTTCTGATGAAGTTGTACTGCGATCTGGTATTATGGTTGATGCAGTTGCAGGTGATGTTTTGTTCGGCTCAGAGCGATCGGTTGATACAGTTGCAGGTGATGTTTTGTTCGGCTCTAAGTTATCAACCGTTGATACAGTTACAGGTGATGTTTTATTGGGTTCTGAATCACTTTTGAGTGTAGCCCCTGACGATAAGGGTATTTTGTTATGTTCGGGTTTTGAACTCGTTTCAGGGGTTGCGGGTAATGGTGTTTTGTCCGAAGCTTTTTCTAAGTTTGTGGATGTAGTTACAACGGGTAATGTTTTGTTATTTTCTTTTTCTGAGTTAGCCACTCCGGTTGGGAGTAATTGTGTTTTATTTTCAGGTAATTTATCACTCGCAGTGGTTGCAGCCGATGTGCTTTTATTAACTTGTGAGTTACTGACTAACGAGCTGATTGCAGGTGGGTGAGGAACGGGTTTATTAGAGTCAAAAGGCTCGCTATTTGAAGCGGTTGGATTCGGGTTTGTCAGGGGATCTCCTAAGTCCAAGTCGAGTTTGCCAATTAGAAGGTCAATTTCAGAAGTTGTTGAATCCCTGGAGTAGCTGTTAGTTTTGGTGGCACTGGTTTTAGCAGAAGGTATGCTGTTAATATCGGAGGCTTTGTTAGTAATAAAAGCATCGGTTTCGGCTCGACTGAATTCGGATTGTGGCGGCTTGGCGGTTTCTATTAAGTTAGGTTTTTCAGAGTTTGATGAAGATCCGGGAGTTTGATATAATAAGGTTTTGTTAGTCTGAATTCCCGGCAGTTGTGGGGCCAAAGTTGGGGCTAGTCCGGGAATTAAGGATTCCACTTTTGTTAAAGGTTCTCCAATCGGGTCGGTTAAAGGCACTCTGGACACTCCTTGACAAATGGTTAATTTCTTTTAAATCATTATTCAGCGGTTACCGATCATTATCGGGTAGACTCGATTACAAAGATATTCGGGAAAATACAGAATTTCAGAGTTTTTTTTGATGTTGCTAGTCTGTTATATTTGCCGTATATTTACTGATAGTTTTTAAATTTATGTTAAATCTTTATGAAGGTAAGTTTTTTTAGGCAGGAAAATACTTAAATAACCGATCGCACATCCGGTCTCTCTCTGTTAGCATCGGCTTCAATGATTATCAATCTGAGATGTTGCACCAATATCAATAAGGGGCTTTTTTGTGGGTGGGGCGGGTTTATTTAACCTGTCTGCACCCCTTAAAGCTTTTGGTGAACCCGCCCTTACAGGTTTTTGATTGCGGGTGCAATATCTGGGATCGATACTCACCCGTCAGGAAATCGAGCTTTTGTTTAACGGCGGTTTGCCCTGGATCGCGATCGCGCCCTCTACGGTTAATTGTCAGCCCTTTCCCCGATCGCAAACTTTCCTTCCCCGAACCCTTCCCCTTGCTCTCGGCTTCCTGTAAAGTAAATAATTGTAAAGAAATATGAGTTTTCTCTTATCCTCTGGTTAAGACCGCCAGCTAACATTCACAATTAAGACCCGGATTAGAATTTCCTATGTCACAGCTTTTCCCCCGCAAATTTCTAGCCTCTGCTGTCGCCTTTTTTCTGGCTGTGTCGGTGTGGACGATCGCACCTGCGGCCCATGCTTTCAACAATCCCGATTTGTTGCCTTCGACTCAAACGCCGATCATTGATTTAGCTAAAGCCCTTACGGATATTGAAGAAGAGGGTTTGGCCAAAAATTTAAACGCCTTTGAAGCTGAAACCGGTTGGAAGCTGCGAGTGCTGACTCAGTACGATCGCACGCCCGGTTTGGCTGTGAAAAGTTATTGGGGCTTAGACAATAAAAGTGTATTGCTAGTTGCTGACCCGCGCGGTGGCAATTTACTAAATTTTAATGTGGGGGATGCGCTGTATCCACTGCTGCCGCGCACTTTTTGGGTGGAATTGCAAACCCGCTACGGCAATCAGTTTTTTGTGCGGGACAATGGCGAAGATCGATCGATCATTGAATCTTTGGAGTCGATAGAAGGCTGTTTGCGTCAGGGCGGTTGTCGCGTAGTTCCCGGTTTGCCGAGGGAACAGTGGGTGCTGACATTAATTACGTCGGTGCTGGGCGGTGTGATCTGCGGGTTTGCGGCTCAGCCTCGGAAACCGGGAGACGGTGTGTCTTGGCAGTGGGCGCTGATTTTTTCGCCGCTGTGGGGGATTCTGTTTTTGGCCTTCGGAATTGGGCCTGTGGTGACTCGGACTTCTGATTGGTTACCTTTGGCCCGAAATGTGGCCGGTTTTGCGATCGGGGCTTTGGTAGCATTCTTGACTCCAGTATTGGGCAAGTCTCCTTCAGAAGAAAGTTAGTCATCAGTCATTAGTGCGAGCGTCCCCGCTCGCGAACGTTAGTCATTAGTCATTATATAATGTGCGGTTTGTAGTGCGGACTTCAGTCCGCAGCATAAAGCGGACTGAAGTCCGCACTACAAACGGTTGCAAGCAAGTTAACTCATGAAAAACCCGGTTTCTCGGCCCCGCGCGCAAGTCAGAAGAAACCGGGTTTTGTAGCTTTTTTTGCGATATGCAACCAAGTTAACTCCTGAAAAACCCGGTTTCTGCCCAATGTGGCAGTCGTGAGATGATTTGTCGGCCGCCAAAAGTACCCAAAAATCCCCTCCTGACAAATAACTAATCAGTGATGACTAATGACTAATCGCTAAAAGCTGGTAAGCTGATACCTGACAACACACAGGCGACAGCTATCCAACAAATGGAATGGCACGTAAGCGATGCCCAGAGTCTGGGATTAATCGATAACGAAATTGGCGACCACGGTTTTTCTGCGGCGGAGTACGAAATAGTCCGCCGTGTGATATATGCGACTGCTGATTTTGAGTACAAGTCTTTAATTAGTTTTTCCGATCAGGCTTTGCAAGCTGGGGCGGCTGCTTTGGCTGCACGAACTACGATCGTAGTAGATGTGCCGATGGTGCAGGTGGGGATTACGCCGCTGATCCAAAGTACCTTTGCGAATCCGGTTTACTGTTCGATGGAGGCTTTGACGCGTCCTCAAAAGGAAAAAACGCGGGCTGCTTGGGGGATTGAAACTTTGGCCAGACGCTATCCTGAGGGGATTTTTGTGGTTGGTCAGGCTCAAACTTCTTTGTCGGCGCTGGTGGATTTGATTGAGGCTGAGGAAATTCGACCGGCTTTGGTGATTGGGACTCCTTCGGGGTTTGTCGGGGTTGACGTGGCTAAGTCGAGGCTGCACGATTCGATGGTTCCTCATATTCGGATTGAGGGGCGCAAGGGTTCGGCGGTGGTGGCTGTGGCGATTGTTAACGGTTTGGTGGATTTGGCTTGGCAAGCCTATGGCCAAGAGGGGAACAGTCGATCGGGTTTATGAGAATTTAAAGCCGACTCGCAGAGGTTCCATTTGTTAAGATACGACTCTTGGCCATTGACGCTCTAACCTTCGGTTGTTTCTAGGCCGAATACTCGATCGAACACTTTTGTCACTTTATAGCCGGAATCTATGGATTCGAGCGGGTCTTTCCGCAATCGGTGGCGCAAACACAGAGTCATCACCTTGCGAATATCGTCCACTGTTACCTCTGTGCGGCATTCTAGGGCGGTGTAAGCTTTTGCGGCCCGATTTGTGACCAAATCGCCGCGCAGCCCGTCTACGTCCAATTCCGCGCAGACTTGGGAGATTTTTACTCGCAAATCGCGATCGAGATTTACGGATTTTAATCTTTCTTGGGCTTCCACCAATTTCTGCTGCATATCGTCTTGTTGGTGCTGATATTTTGCGAGAAACTCGGGTGGATCTTGATCGAAACTCGATCGCTGTTCGACAATTTCTACTCTCAGATTTGGGTCTTTTACGGTGCGAATTTCGGCGTGCATTCCAAATCTGTCAAGCAATTGCGGCCGCAATTCTCCTTCTTCTGGATTCCCGGAACCGATTAAAATAAACTTAGCTGGGTGGCGGATCGAAATGCCTTCTCTTTCAACAGTATTCCAACCGCTGGCGGCGGAGTCGAGCAAAACATCGACTAAGTGATCGTCGAGCAAATTGACTTCATCGACGTAAAGAATGCCGCGGTTAGCTTTAGCTAAAAGGCCTGGTTCAAAAGCTTTAACTCCTTCCGACAAAGCTTTCTCAATGTCGATCGTACCGCACACTCTGTCTTCGGTAGCGCCGAGCGGCAAGTCTACCATTTGTACTTTTTTGCGGGCGATCGGCATTGTACCGTGATGCAAAGTGCGATCGCGCACTTCATCGCTCATCAAATCGGGATCGGTGGGATGGCTGTTAAAAGGATCGTCAGCCACGACTTCAATTTCTGGCAGTAAATCAGTGAGGGCGCGGATTGTGGTAGATTTGCCTGTACCGCGATCGCCCATAATCATCACTCCGCCAATTTTGGGATCGATGACATTCAAAAGCAGCGCCAGTTTCATCTCCTCCTGGCCAACAATCGCAGTGAAGGGAAAAACAGCGCGGCGGGCTGGGGTAGCGGTAACGGTTGGCAGAGCGCCCGCATTTAGGTTATTGCTGACTTCGGCAGTAGGACTCACAGGATAACTCAAAATATAATAATTGCCTGTTTATTGTAAGGGATAAGGGATTTTAGATTTTAGATTTTAGATTTTGGATTTTGGATCGTGACGGGCTTCAGCGCTGAAGGGAAACGAAAAGGGCGATCGAGCCAATTGTAAACAAATGTAACAATTTTGCGCGATTCGCATAAAAACCTCGGCTGAGTCCAGATAAGTCATTGAGATCAAAGTCAAGCAACCATTTTTTTGAAGAGTGCAAATTTCTGAAACTAACATCGGTGCATTAACTGGCAGCAAAACCTACACAAGCACAGTTGACAGTAAAAATATTTTTGACCTTTACCAATCTAACATCAAAAATCCTGGAAGTTTGCAAGTTAAAGAAGACAAAATAGATTCCGGTTGGCTGGAGAAGGTTCAGGAGATCGATCGCATCTTCCCTGAGATTAATTATCGCATTTATCGATCGCTTGAAGTTACCCAAAACAGATGCAGACGGCGGTTGAAACCGCGCCTACACAAACAAAGTCTGCCTCCGCAGACTGAAGAAAATAACGTAATTTTAACCGCTAGGTCTTCTTATCTTTTTGTGCGTTTTTTCTTCCACAATAAACCCATTCCCGCCGCCACAAACGTACCAGCCACCGTCATCGGTTCCGGCACAGGTTCATACTCATAAATTGCACTAACTGTAGTATTAGCCGACACCAAACCTCCAAAATTACCTCTAACCGGATTTCCGGTAATTTTAGTCAAACCCGTAGTCATCAAACCTGCGATAAAAGTATCACCATCGCATCCACTTAAAGCACTCAGAGACTGCTGGGAATCATAACTTTTTGACACAGTACCGGAAGCCGAACCACTAACACTTCCCGTACCACCGCTAGCAATCCTCGTTTCCGGCGGACTTGCTAACACACTCAAAGTCAAATTAGGGTCAACTTTCAACAGCGGAATATTCACAGCAATACTTGCATTAGTTGTCGCCGTCCCCGTAAAATCTCCAGTCAAAGGAGTAATGCTGACACTATTATTAACAGTAGACTTGACCGTAACATAAGCCTTCAACAGAGTACCCAACAGCGAATTAAACTTCGGCAAAATCACATTTGTGCTGCTATTTAACGGCTGCGAACCCAGATCCACAGTATAAGTTTGAGTAAGAGTAGCAGCTTGTACTGACAAAGATTGACTAACAAGTACAAAACTCAAACTTCCGCCAACAATTCCCAACTTTTGACAAACATTCATTTCGATAAACTCCTAAAATAATAAAGTGGTATTTTGTGACACGGGCGTCCCGCCTGCGATCGATCTGCGGTTAAAAACTCGGAACATTTAGCAAAGCCCAGTTTCCCAGCAAGGACATTAAATAACTCAAAGCAAAAACAGTATAAATGATACTCAAAGGCGCATAAGCTGCCAAAACCAATCTATCACTTGATTCTGCCTCAATCTCGTCTCTCCGCAACAAATCCATATAAAAATCAAACGACTTTTGACGCAGATTGTTAATCCCAGTGGCTGCAACCAAAAAATAATAACCGTCAAATCGGTTGAGGGGATTCAAATTAATTGCTACAGTCAGCAAAGCCGCCACCATCAATAAATAACTAATTTGATGACAGACAGGATTCGACTGAGAAAACAGCCAAACCCAAACAGCAACCGCCCAAATTGTTACTTGAATCAAAACTCCCGCCGCCACGACTAAAACCCGCTGTTTTCGCTTGACTAAACTGTATTGGTCGCTAGTATCTGTATAACATCCAGGAATGAAACACATAAATAACAATCCAATTTCTTTAACAATGCCGCCGTAATGTTTGAGCGTGAAAGCGTGACCGAGTTCGTGCAAAGATATTACCAGGATTGTCAGCAAGACAAATGTGATAATAGTCTCAATTTTCCCGGCTGTCCACAACTGCTGGTGCGAGACAACAACTTCGGCCGAGGAACCAAACCATGCTGCTGCGGAAGATGCGATGAAAGCGCCCAGGAAAAACCCAAATTCCCACGTCCAAATCCAGCGCAATTTGTCGATGTGCTGCGACAGCCAGACATCGGGATTGACTAGGGGAATTGTGAAAGATAGGAGATTGAATTTGGCTTTCGGGGCTTTTGTGCCTTCTAGCATTCCCGTTTGTGCTAAGCTTCTCAAGAGATTTTGCACATCTTCTAAATCGATGTTGTATTCAGCGAGAGTGTTTGTTACGGGTTGTTTGCTTAGTTGCAAGATTAGGTGTTTGTCAAAGTCGTCAACTTCCATGAAAGTCATGTCTTCGGGATTGCGAAGAATCCAATGACCGTCTGGATGAGCTATCCACTGCACCGCTGATTTGAGTTCCATAGCATATTGTTACTTTGGCTGAGAAAGTTTCGATTTAATTGAATAGAAATTACTCGTTTTTAGGCGGAGATTGCGATCCCCCCTAGCCCCCCTTAATAAGGGGGGGACAAGAGTGTTCACCAAGTTCCCCAAAACATTCGGGAGAAGAAGAGAATTCACTCAAAGTCCCCCTTCTTAAGGGGGATTTAGGGGGATCTAGACTTTCGGATCGAGCAGAGAGACAGTGGGTTTTAGGCCGAAACTCCATCGCATCGCCCCTAGCCCCCTTAAGAAGAGGGGGACAAGAGTGTTCGCTCAAAGTGGGTGTTTTTATTGAATTGTCTTGAATCGATCGCCCTATTATATTTCTATGTTTTCTCCACTGTATTTTTGAGTATTTCGAGCCGCCCTAAATCTTGCTGAAAACGTAAAGTTTCCAAGTAAACATTGCCCCTGTTTCAAAGAAGCAGGGAAATGGGGGAGTAGTTTTTGAAGAAGCTTTGGTGATATTTGCTAGGGCTTCAGACCTCATTCCAAACTTCACCTCTCGGTTCATATTATCAGAAATCATAAAAAAAGCAAGGGCAAATTCTAACTATTTTTGGAATGTAGGGCTGGCGGCCGGAAACCGGGTTTTTTATCGATTTTAAAGGCTGCGATCGCATATTTTCGTAAAAACCAGGTTTTGGAGTCAGACCTAATTAAGTTTGTCAAAAAACTTTACACAAAATTTACAATAGAAAGAGGGTTTTTGGTGTAGGATAACCGTGAAGAAGCTAAAAAAATCGAAAAATTAAGCATTGACAAAGTGTTGGGCGATCGCCAACGAGACCGTTAGCAAAGCGCGGCAGATGTGAAGCGATCGCCAATACGTAAAATTTGTCAACCTTGCGTAGTTTTTCAAACAAAGAAAAATTTTCAGATTATTACTTACAGATTTTTGTCAAGTAACGATTTTGGTTGAATGCGGGAGGCATTCGATCGAGTTCGTGCGATCGAAATTCATATTAATCAAGGTGGAAAGATTATGGGTTGGCTAAATTTTGGTGGCAAAAAACGCAAAGAGGCTCAAGGTTTTGGGAATTCACCGAAACGCAAAGGCCGCAAAAAATCCCGCAGTCATGTATTGGAAAGAATTGTAACTCCGAGTGCAGGTGTTGGGGGATGGCTGGATGATTTGAATCCGCTGCATCAGTTATTCGGTTCTTTGTCGCTTCCTGATTTAGATTTACCTAATTTCTTGGCTGATAGCGGTGTTTGCCCGATCGCCCCTGATGCACCAACTAACAATCTACCGCCGCTGATTGATTTCGACCCGCTGGGTCTCTACCATGATGGGATTGCGACTCAAACTCCTTACAATCCGGGCGGTGCGTTTGAGACTTTGCCGGTTGCTGTAATTCCTGTCGATCCCCATTCGCCGAATCCTAACAATCCGAATGCCATCCGTCAATTGCTGAATTTTCCTTTAGCTTCTCAGCCTTTGGTGGGAAGTATTGATACTGGTGTGAGTGCGGATAGTCCTTATTTGAATTACGCGAATATTAAGAAGGGCCGCGATTATGTGGGCGGGGATGATAATCCGTTGCTGAAAGCTGGGGAAGGTAGCGAGCACGGTACTTTTATGTTGGGGATTGTTGATGCAATTAATAAGACTGCGCCAAAGTGGGTGGGAAGGGCGATCGATTCTGGGAGATGGGCGGATTCTTTGGTAGAGTTTGTGGATGCTGCGAAGGCTTCGGGACAGAAAAATGCGATCGCCAATCTCAGTTTGGATTTGACTCAGAAGAATGCTGACGGGATTGTGACAACGCGCTATGAGCTGACTCCGCCAGAAAGAAGTGCGATCGAATATGCGCGGCAAAATGGGGTAATGCTGGTAGTGGCGGCGGGTAACGACGGCGGTGTGATGTCGGTTTTGGGTCAAGCTTCTCAGGAGTTTGACAATATTTTTACGGTTGGGGCTGGGGATATTAACGGGCGATCGAACTATTCTAGTTATGGCCGCGGTTTGGATATTTTGGCAGATGGCGGCACGAATGAACACCCAAGTTTATCGACTGCGGGAAATGATTTGGGGACGATGGCGGGGACTTCGGTAGCGACTGCGAAAGTTGCGGGGGCGGCTTCTTTGGTTTGGGCGGCAAATCCTGCTTTGAACTATCGTCAAGTGATGGAGATTTTGAAGTCTACGGCGAGGGATTTGGGGCCGGTTGGATGGGATGATGAGACGGGTTTTGGGTTTTTGAATACGTTGGCTGCGGTTGATTTGGCGAAGAAGACTACGCCGGAAGTCTACGAAATTCCAGCAACAGTTGTTCCTGATACTTGGAGTGGTGAAGGGAAGGTTACGCCTAGTGAAAGAGCAGTTAATTTCAATGGAAGAATCAATAATGTTGGTGATGTCAAGGTGACTGGGTGGTTGAGAATACGTTCTCAGCCTAATACTAGCTCGGCGGAAGTTGCCAAAATAACTCCAGGTACTCAACTAGAATTTTTAGATCAGCCCGTTCAAGGTGGATTGGTTGCAGATACAAGCGGACTTGGCAAGAGCAGCACTTGGTATCGTCTCGCTAATGGTAGCGGGTATATGTCGGCTTTGTACATTCAGAATGTTGGCTCAATACCGACACCAACACCAACACCAGCTCCCAAACCAACACCAACTCCCACGCCTGCACCAGCTCCCAAACCAACACCAACTCCCACACCTGCACCGGCTCCCAAACCAACACCAACTCCCACACCTGCACCAGCTCCCACACCTGCACCAACTCCCAAACCAACTCCTCAAGTTCCGATTAACTCCAATTCACCAAATTATCGGAGTGGGCCAGTCAATCCCTTTGCGTACCGCTGGCAAGGGCAATGCACCTGGTATGCTTACGGACGGATGCTGGAAACAGGATTGTTACCCGCAGCTATCAAGAAAAATGCTTTGTTCCTGGGTAATGCTGGGCTGTGGAAAAACGATGCTTTGAAGGTAAGTTTGCCGGTTACTTCTACACCAACAGTTGGGGCGCGGGGTTTAGTGGTTTGGCCGCCTAATACTAAAGGCGCTGGAAGTGTGGGTCACGTTGCCTTTTTGGAAGAGGTTTATCCCGATGGAAGGGTTCGGATTACTGAGGCAAATTGGCCGACAGGTAGTGGAATTAAGGAACGAATTCTGACGCCGGCTCAATATGCTGGAGTGTCGTTTGTCCGACTGGAAAATGCTCAGACTAATTCCTATAATGCACCTCCGGCAAAGCCTGGACAGCAGCGTCAGTACATTGTGCGTAGTGGCGATACGTTATCGGCGATCGCTCTGCGAGAATTGGGGAATGCTAACCGTTGGACGGAAATTAAGAAACCAGGTGGCGGTACGTTTACGGAAGCGGAAGCACGCAATTTGCAGGTGGGACAGTCGGTTTATCTGCCTGTGACTTATCAAACTGGGCCGGGTAAGCCAGTTACGCCAACTCCTTCACCGGGAACGTCAGCATCGACAGTTAGCGAAGCTGGCTTGAGGTTTATTGCCCAACATGAGGGAACCAGACTTAAGTTATACAACGATCCTGCTGGTCATTGCACGATCGGAGTCGGTCATCTCGTACACCTCGGCAATTGTAATGGCAGCGAACCAGCAGAATTTCGCGGCGGCATCAGCGAACAGCGTGCGTATGAATTGCTCAGAGCGGATGTGAATACAGCAGTAAAAGCAGTAAAAAGCTTAGTTAAAGTGCCACTGAACCAGCAGCAATTCGATGCACTGGTGAGCTTTACCTTCAATCTTGGTGCAGGCTCTCTTCAACAGTCAGATTTACTGAAACGACTGAATGCTGGCGAGTACAGTGCAGTGCCAACTGAGCTGAATCGATGGGTGTATGGTGGCGGTGTTCAGTTGCCCGGTTTAGTACGACGGCGTAATGAAGAAGGCATTTTATTCAGAGGCAATCCACCAAGTTCTAGTCCAAATAATACAGGTAATGGATCGCAAGGATCTGTCAATATCATTGCACAACCCATTTCTGAAGATAAAATTCGTGAAGAGCGAAAAAATACACTGTTTCAAAAATTGCAGGAATTTTTTAACCAGATGAATGACTCCGCTCAGAAGTTTGGAGGCGGTATTGGAATTGGTCCGTTTATATCTGCTGCTGAAGAATTAATCGAAAATCCCCTGAAAGAATACTTTAAGCTTGGATCTGATCCTTGGAAACACATAGCGGGTTATAGTCAAATCAACGATATAACATTACGGATTGGCAACCAAGTTAAGCTATTGATTCCTAAGTTGGCTTCCCTATTGAAAACCGCTTTTAGTAAAGGAATCAACAAGATGTCCGACTGGGTAATCTCAATTGGTGCTGAGATTTATGTTAATTTATCGCCAAAGCAACGGGATCAATTTCTTTCTGCCATTGAAAAAATCATTCAATTTAATTCGTCTAGCTTGGTTCAAGGATTCAAAAATTTTGATATCAATAAAGCCTTTTCAGGGATTATTGATGCTTTGAATCAATGGGGATCGATTATTGGTAAAGCAGCTAACAAGATTTTACCGCCTAGTAGCAAAAAGGCTTTTAATCAATTGGCGAACGCGACTAAAAAAGCACCGGGTCCAGTTAAATTAGTAGGATACTTATTTGACGGTCTTCAAATTGGATTTGGGGATGATAAGCTCGAAGAAATTTTGAAGGTTATTGGTGCCTCAGTCGGATCAGGAATACTTGGGGCTGTTGTTCAACCTCCTGCTTCAGCGGTACCTGGATTAGGGAATGTTCTGCTTGGTGCTACCGCAGCATTTGCTGGTGCATGGCTAGGCGAATGGCTTGTAGGTGAATTGTATGATTTACTGAAACCCTTAGTTGAAGACTGGATATCTAGTGTGAGTAAATTTGTCAACGAACTTGTACAAAAAGCTAAGAACGTAGGATCTAGTTTTTGGGATATTATCAAGGGTATTTTTATAGGTATTCCTGTATATGCAGAACAGGAAAATGCCTATAATGCCGCAAAGATTTGGAAAAGCCAAATTGGTGTTGGTACTGCTTATGAAGCATATCTTTCTGAGGATGCAAAGAAATACTTATATGCTGTACCTTAATTCTTTATAACGATTTAGTTTTGATGGGCTATCGCTTTTGGGGAGGGCGATCGCCCTTAATTCCTCTTTCTCAAAAAAGGGCGATCTATCTCCTCAACTCAAGGTCAGCCCGATCGCCCTTTTGGTTGCGAATGTTTTTGCAGGGAAGCGCGATCGCCCTTCATCTATACCAGATGCCAAAAGAGCGATCGCCCTTTTGGAATAAGTCAAAAAGTGCGATCGCCTTTTTGGTATGGAAAGGGCGATCGGTCTTGTCGATGGAGAGGGGCGATCGAACTGTAGAATGAAAAAACTGCCCATTCTCCCACTGCTATGCCTGAATCCATCCAGCAAGAAGCCCAAGCCATACTAAATATTCTTGCATCCACTCCCTTTCAGGATTGTATTACCCTTTCCAAAGAATTTCGCGAACTTCCAATGAGGGCTGGTATCTACGCTGTCAAACATCGCACCCTTGGAATCCTCTACATTGGCAAAACTAGAACACTCCGCGATCGCTTTCGTGGTGGCCACAAAGCTTTACTTTGGGCATTCATTGAAGGATTGAAAGCCACAGACATCCGCATCGCCTTTTACCAGCTAGATTTTACTCAATGGATTCAGCTATCATCAGAGTTAGAAAGCCTCATCATTCAAGCTGTTAACCCACCCTATAACGTGAAAATTCCAGCGAGGGACTAATTCTATGCAAACTCAGCCTATTATCACCGAACATCTGTCACCGGAATTAGCACAAATCTTCCTAGAAGGATTACCCAAAACCATTCGTGAAGCACTATCCCTGCGCGCTAAAACAATGAACTATCCAGTTTGGGCAGTAATTGAAATGGCGATCGCCGGTTATCTCGATGAAGAGGCTTTATCCTTTGTCGATTGCAAGCCCAAGATTGACTAGCGATCGTACAGTGCGATCGCCCCGATCGCATCAATCAACCCATTCAACTCTCCTCCCCTCATGTCCCCCCCTTTTTAAGGGGGGCTAGGGGGGATCTGGCCTCAACAATCACCCTCAATCAAACCCAACAACTCCCCACAAACCCCCTCAAAACTCTGCAACACCTCAACATTCGTAAACCTGACAACCTTCAATCCATACCCCTCTAAAATCCCGGTTCTTTCTGCATCATATAGTTTCCCTTGTTCCGTAAAATGACTCTCCCCATCAATCTCAATTACTAACAGTAAAGCCGCACAATAAAAATCTACGATAAAATTGTCGATCGGGCGCTGTCTCAAAACTCGCAAAGGGAAATTTCTGAGAAAATTCTGCCACAGTTTTTTTTCGGATGGAGTTGGATTTTTTCGCAGTTGTTTGGCGATGGGGATGAGTTTTGGGTTGTATGGTAGGTGGAAGTTTGAGTCTTTTAATAAATGCATTATCTCACTGGTAATCCTTATTAAAGGGGGACTGGATGTTGGTTGAAATTGTTGGTTGGGTTGCTTAGTCTTGGGCTGATCCCCCCTAGCCCCCCTTAGGAAGGGGGGGACAAGATGTGCATTTAAATTGTGGGTGGAGGGGCGATATTTTTAGGGAATAGTTTTAGAATTAGTTTATCTCACATGATGTTTACTTGACAACTAGGGCGATCGCCCTTTTGGAATTAGTCGAAAAGTACGCGCGTGCGAAGCTATCCCGTAGGGAATCGCCCTTTATATTATTCTACATTCTCAAATTCATCCATTTGCAGTGTATACTGCAAAGCCACCTGTAATCTAGATACATAATCTGCTGAAAGAGAACCGATTTTTTTGATTAATCGCTCTCTATCGATCGCTACTATTTGATAGCAAAGCACGACTGAATCCTGTGTTAAACCACCTTCACCTGTTGGCAAAATAATTGTCCCCGGTATTTGAGCATCGCCGCAGATTACTTGTTACCGGAATTACTACCACCGTCGTAGTAAAGCGGTCTAATGTATCTCGTTGTACAATAATGACTGGTCTAATTCCTGCTTGTTCTGAACCTTTAGAAGGATTCAGATCGGCTAAATAAATATCTCCTAGCATCAAATTTCATCCTGTTGCTGAAGTTGGGGCAGATAATCACTTAAGACGACTTCTGCAAAAGCTAAATCTTCGGTGGCAAACTCAGCTTTTAGTACCGCAGCTTCCTCATCAGAAATGGCATCCCATTCTTGAAATAATTGCTTTTTATTAACAGATTTTTGAGTTTGTTTTTGTTTAGTAGCTTGCTGTTTCTGGACCAGATATTTCGCTATCGCACGTTCTAGTTCCTGTAACTCGACAAATTCCAGCATTTCAAGCTGATTAACAATTTGGTTGAGGATTGCCTGTGACATAGGTTTTCACTTTTTGCGCTTGCCTAGCTTGTCTATTATACAACTATTAGCTTCCAGTTGAGTGCGATCGTCGATCGCCCTTTTGGAATAAGTCAAAATGTGCGATCGCCCTTTACAACTTTTTCTCAACCAAGGGCGATCTCTACCAATTAATTACCGTTAAACTTGTTACCTTTCCAAACTCTCGATCGGCTGTCACCAAAGTTGCTGAATTTTGGATTGCCATTGCTGCAATAACCGCATCCGGTAATTTCAAGCGATGTTGCTGGCGAATTTAAATAATTTTCTCAATCAAAATAGCATCCATCGCCCCTAAACCAAGAACCTCCACTCGTTGCAGAAACTGCTCAAAAATCTGACGATCGTCTTGAGTCAGCCCAGGAAATACCAGAAACTCTATTTTGCTAATAACTGAAACTCCGATCCAATCAGCATCTTTAAGCAATTCAACCAGTTGAATATTCCCTTGAAGCAAAGCTACGATCGCATTCGTATCCAACACATAGCGATTACCACTCATCGCGTAGATTCCTCTGCATTGTTACTGCATCTCCCTGCCAGGTTAATCGCCCCACCAAATCAGAGAAATCATAGCTGGGTTTCTGGTTCCCATCTGACGAAACCGGATTCAAAACAACTAAAATTTCCCGTTCTTTTAGCAATCGTAACGCAGCCAGAATCACTTCAGAAGCAGATGAGTACCTACCGTTTTTGATTGTTGATTGAACAAATTTCTCTAGTTCAGGAGTTAAGGATATATTCATGATGTTGAGTCACCTATTTGAGTCAACTACTCTTCCCATAATAACAAAAATTATCCAATTTTGTTATTTAACATTTTTGGCTGCGGGAAGATGGCGCGATCGCCTTGCTTGTAAACGCAGATTAGGGAGATCCCTTTTGGAATAAGTCACAAAGGGCGATCGCCTTTTTGGTATGGAAAGGTCGATCGCACAACACAATCTAGTCAAACAGCATTTTGAGCAGAGGGAAAGCTTGACAATAGAGAATTACTGCTGAATAATTTTAACAATCTTAGCGATCGCCTCGTTTAACTTCTCAGTTTTAATCTGACCGGCTTTATAAAGTATAATTTCTCGATCTGCGGTAAACAAGCGATTAGGTCTAATGTTGCTAGTTTGGTTAAGTCCACCCTCACTAAAATCACTACTTTCAAGGGTAATAGCATAGCGATC
This sequence comes from Microcoleus sp. CAWBG58, assembly GCF_020883045.1. Lineage (NCBI taxonomy): Bacteria > Bacillati > Cyanobacteriota > Cyanophyceae > Oscillatoriales > Microcoleaceae > Microcoleus > Microcoleus sp. CAWBG58. The sequence goes on from NZ_JAHRFA010000005.1 coordinate 18,652, forward strand.
GGCAATTCTCTGGCTAGTAATTTGACAAAGAATTAGATCGTCTCCTGCCAAAGTTGCGATAACCAAAGCCGGTCGGCGCTTGGCTTGTGTTAAATCATAAAATGGGAATGGAACAACTACTACATCACCTTTTACAAATTCTGCCATGCTTCATCCTCTTCTAACTTTAACCAGTCTTTTTCCAAAGATGATTCACTGAGCAGGCTTGCTTCTAACTTATCTTGATTGTATTTTAATTTGAGGAATTGCAGAAAATTCCAAACTTCTTCTAATATAGATTCTGGAATATTTTCTACTTCCTTAAGGAGTAATTCTTTTGTGTTCATCTTATTTACCTATAAAAATATACTAATTGAGGTAATGCGTAACTCCTATCTATTATAGCATCGTTGAGATTATCAGATCATCCCGCAGATTCCTCTGGTTTCTTCGGCTCAACATCACGAACTTTAGCCAATTGCAGGAACCTCTTCCTTGTAAGCGCAGATAAGCGATCGCCCCTTTGGCATCAATCAGTCAACAAGGGCGATCGCTCAGCACGTCGATCGTTATTACTCAACCAGCAACAAGACGAATAGATTCAATGTGTCGATCGATTTCCTCATCCGTGCAACCGACTCCATTCTGCCACAGTTCATATTCACAGTTATTTTAATGGTGGCAGTTTACTAAATTCTTGGCTATTCCACATATCCAGCAGTTCTTTCTGGTACAACGTAGCCCATTCTATTACCAGCTTTTGAGCCCGATTCGGTCAATCTCCTTCAATAATATCTAGAGATTCAATGCCGATCAAAGCATTGTACTCACCGTAAACTGCGTGAAAATGAGGAGGTGGACGATCTCCAAAGAAGATTTTGATAATTATTCCGTAAAATCGTGCAACTTCTGGCATAAAGCTCTGCTAAACGACGATATGAGGATTATTGTATATGAAGCAGGAACAAGAATAACTAATGACTACCACTGCGGCCGCAAAGCCATCAAAGCAGTAGCTTCATCGCTCGGTAATGGCTTAGCAAAAAAATAACCTTGACCGTATTCGCAGCCGATCGCCCTTAACTTAGCTAGTTGCGCCGCCGTCTCTACACCCTCGGCAATCACGTCCATCCCCAAGGCGTGGGCTAGGGTGACTATGGTTCGGACGATCGCCACATTTTCCCCCTCGCCCAATTCCATCAGCCCGACAAATGACTTATCCACCTTCAAAGTATCCGTCGGAAACCGACTCAAATAACTTAGCGACGAATAACCAGTGCCAAAATCATCAATTCCCAATTTGACATTTAACGCTTTCATTTGCTTTAAAACTTCGATCGCCGATTCGACATCATCCATCACCACACTTTCAGTAATCTCTAACTTTAAACTCTGGGCATTCAAACCGGTTTCTGCCAAAATAGCTTGAATGCGATCGACCAAATCCGGCTGAGCAAACTGCTTCCCAGATAAATTTACACTCATAATCAAAGGGCGATCGAAATTAAACATTTCCTCCCACAGCCGCAACTGCCGGCAAGCTTCCTCCAGTACCCACTCACCAAGCTGCACAATTGCCCCCGTTTCCTCAGCCACCGGAATAAACTTGAGCGGCGAAATCAATCCCCGCTGGGGGTGCTGCCACCGCACCAAAGCCTCAAACCCAATAATCTTCCCGCTAGCCAAACACACAAAAGGCTGGTAGTGCAGCAAAAACTCCCGACGCTTTAGGGCCATCCGCAAATCTGTTTCCAACCGCAACCTCTCCAAGGCCAAATCGTGCATCGAAGCATTAAACACCTGATACCTTCCCGTTCCCAAAGCCTTCGCCCGGTACATCGCCGTGTGGGCGTCTCGCAGCAAGTGTTCCGGCTGTTCCCGGGTGGTAGCAGCGGGTTCGCCTCCCACTGCAATTCCGATACTCGCCGTGACAAACACCTCCTGCCCTCTTACATCAAAAGGCACAATTAAAGCTTGGTGAATGCGATCGGCCAAATCGATCGCACTTCCGAGATCGACATTCCTCGCCAAAATTGCAAAATCGTCACCGCCCACCCGGGCCACAGTATCTGCGCGAGCAACACTTGCCCTCAGCCTCCGCACCACGGCGATCAAGAGTTCGTCCCCTACCAAATGACCTAGAGAATCATTAATTACCTTAAATCTGTCTAAATCAATAAATAGCACTGCAAACACATAGCTGTGCTGGCCTTTATTGTGGGCGATCGCCCGCCCCAAACATTCCACAAACAAATCCCGGTTGGGCAAACCCGTCAGACAGTCGTGAAAAGCATCGTAAAGCTTCCTGTAAGCGCTGACGCCCACACCAGTCACCACTAAACCCAAAGCCGGCGACACCAGCGGCACCCAGCCACCCTCAATAAACATCGCAAAACTAATTCCCAACAGCCCCACCAACAGCGCACCCCCAACTAATCCCGCCCTTGCCGGGTGGACAATACGCCAAGCCACAACCCCGCCAAGCACAGCCCAAGAACCGTTCCACAAAATTTCGGCCCATTGCGGCCAGATCCAAAATAGCGATCGCCCCTCCAAAACCGCACTCAATAGTTGGCTGAGCATTTGGGCGTGCAGAATCACCCCCGGCATTTTCGGAGTTTGTTTTTGAACCGGACTGTAGGGCGTCAGAAACACGTCTCTGGTACTAGGTGCAGTAGTTCCGATCAGCACAATTTTGTCCTCGATCCAGCTTGGGTCAATTTCCCCCTTCAATACCTGGGACATACTGACTTGTCTCGCTACATTATTCCCAGAACGGTATTTGAGCAGAATTTGGTAGCCTCTGGCATCAAGATTTGCATAGCCGCCACTGTCAGATTTTAAAGGTAAAAATTTTGCTTTGCCCCAGTTGATTTGGTTGCTATTAACAGAGCTCTTTTCCTCCTGCACCCTGTCTTTGAGATACAGTCGGGCAAGTTGCACAGAAAACGAAAAAACAGTAGTCTTATCTGGTTTCCAGACTGAGATCAAGTTGCGGCGGACAACCCCGTCGGCGTCGAGCACGAAGTCGTTAAAACCGACTCGATCGCGCGGTATTCCTGGAGGCGCCGGGACTCCCGGACTTTCTGCATCGCTCATTTTGGCGATCGCGACTATATTCGGTGCTTTTAGCTTGGCGAGCAATTCTTCGTGTCCCGGTGGTTGCGGCAAATCGCGGTACAAGTCCAAACCGATGACTTTTGGATGGTACTTTTGCAATTTTGTCAAGGTTTGGGCGATCGCACCGTCGGAAACCGGAAATCTCCCCAAAGCTTGAATATCGGCCTCAGTAATTCCCACGATCAGCAGCCTCGGATCGGGGCCCGCATCGGGCTGCAAACGTACTAACGAGTCAAAACTGCCCAATTCCCAGCTTTGGAGCCATCCGAACCGTTGAACTCCCAGATTCAGCAGCGTTACAGTAGCACCCGCAAGCATTGCAGGCAAAATTCTGACCCGGCGCCCTGGAGAACTTAGGTCGATACCAGTGGCGACAGACAGTACAGAACGAATATTTCGAGAGAATTTGGGAGTCACAGAAAAAATATATGGGTGCAAATTCGCTTCGCACAAGTCTGTTCCACAGAATTGAGCTTATTATGAGATTGAGTGTAATTTTTTCAGAAATTGTGCCGAAACCGAGTTTATTTAAGTTAATTACTCGATTGTGCCAAGTATTTCTGGAGGGGAAACCGGGTTGTTGAAGATTTGCCGACAAGTCCTGTTTTTTATTCCCCTGTTTCACCAAATTCCCACAAGCGTTAAAATTTAGTCGATCGAAGTTTCAGGATATTTTTGAGATTATGGCGAATCAACTTCCGATTCCGGTGATTGTTAACGGTGCTGGTGGCAAGATGGGCCGCGAAGTAATTAAGGCGATCGCAAATGCTGGTGACATGACTTTATTTGGGGCTGTAGACCGTTCTCCTGAGTGCCTCAACGCCGATGCGGGGGAATTAGCCGGATGCGGCCCGTTAGAAGTTCCGGTAACAGACGACTTGCAAGGAATGCTGGTATTAGCATCTCAGGAAAAGCAATTAGGCGTGATGGTAGATTTTACGCACCCTTCGTCTGTTTATGAAAATGTGCGATCGGCTATAGCTTATGGTATACGGCCAGTTGTTGGGACTACAGGATTGAGCAGCAAGCAAATTGATAACTTAGGTGAATTTGCTGACAAAGCCAGCATCGGCTGTTTGATTATACCCAATTTCTCGATCGGCATGGTTTTGCTGCAACAAGCTGCTGTCACGGCATCTCAGTATTTTGAACACGTAGAAATTATCGAGCTGCACCACAATCAAAAAGCCGACGCTCCCAGCGGCACGGCGATTCAAACTGCTCAAATGCTAGCAGAATTGGGAAAAACTTTCAATGCGCCCGAAGTTGAGGAAACTGAAAAAATAGCCGGAGCTCGCGGTTCGGTGGCGGATGAAGGGATTCGGATTCACAGCATCCGTTTGCCCGGTTTAATAGCTCATCAAGAGGTAATTTTTGGTGGCCCAGGACAAGTTTATACTTTACGACACGATACGAGCGATCGGGCTTGTTATATGCCCGGTGTTTTGTTATCGGTGCGGAAAGTCCTGGAATTGCGATCGCTCGTTTACGGATTGGAAAAAATCTTGTAGCCAGTTGATAGTTGACAGTTGACAGTTGTCAGTTGACATTTATTGTAGGGTGCGTCAGGGCTGAAAGCTGTAACAACAACAGACTAATAACTTTCCCTGACGCACCTAAGGTTAATTAGCTTCTTTCCTCTTACTTTTTGTTTTTTCCCTATTGCTTTTTCCCTATTGCTTTTTCCCTCTTCCCTCTTCCCTCTTCCCTCTTCCTTCTTCCCTCTTCCCTCTTCCTTCTTCCTTCTTCTTATGCTAATTCCCTTAACTCGTGAAACCTTTCAAGAACTAATTCCCGCCGTCGCCACGGGAGCACAATATAAATATATTTGGGGTAAACCGCCTGATTTTTTAAGGCGAATGTTAATTTCTGCGGTAGCTGTAGTTTTGTTGCTAGTAGTTTATAGTTTTGTCGGTTCCGATGTCGGTTCTATAGTTTTAATTGTCGGATTGATCGCTGGTTTGTACTGGCTGTGGGGGCCGATTTTCTGGGCGAGTTTGAGGAATGCAGAATGTCGTAAATATAAATACTGCGGTTTTTGGCAAGGGCGAGTATTGGATATTTATATCACCGATGAAGTCACAAGTCAAGAAGAAACAGTCAATCAAAAAGGACAACTGGTAATTGTTGACAACTTAGAACCGCGAATTAATTTAGAAGTTGGCGATAAAACGGGATTTACCACGACACTGCGAGCTCCTTTGCAGAAAAGTCATCAGGGAATTGTCCCGGGGCAAGCTGCTTTAATGTTAATCATGTCGAATCAAGAAGATTTGGGCAGAATTGCCAAAGTTTCGGATATTTACATTCCCAGCCGCGATGTGTGGGTGAGCGATTATCCTTATTTGCGTAAGGATTTGTTTGTGGAAATGAGCCAGCAGATTAAAAAAGGCAGACAAAAAAAAGGGCGAGATACTGATAATGAAAGTACAAGGGTGAAAAGGCGATCGTCCGCTGATTATTGAACAAAAAAAAGGTTCGTAGTGCGGACTTTAGTCCGCATCAGGTTCGTAGAGAGGACTTTAGTCCGCATCAGGTTCGTAGAGAGGACTTTAGTCTGCATCCAAATCAAATGAATTGAGACTGTGGCCTTGTCAATCGTGTTGTTCACAAAGGACAGGGTGCGTCAGGAAAAACCACCAGCAATGCCAAAAAAGTAACTTCCTGACGCACCCTACAAAAACCCAAAAATTTTAGAATTGCGATCGCACAAAACGTGCTTTCACGACATTACTGCGGCTTAGTTTCCGATGATTTTTGAAGGTTTTGGGCGGCGCGAGGATAAAGATCCTTGATAATCGCCTTAACTTTTGGCTTCTGTTCAGCAGTCAGATTAATTTCTGTCAAAGCTTTACGCATTTTTTCACCAGACTTCAGCTTAGCATTCAACTCTTTGTATTGCTCAACAGTGAGTACCTTTGCGAGTTTTTTACTAACTTCCTTGCGCTTCTGTGCCCTTTCGGCATTAGAAAGCTTCGGTTGCTGGGGATTTTGGGAATTTGCAGCCACAGTGTCAGATTGAGCATCTTTAGAAGCAGCAGCATCCGCTTTTGTTTCCGACACCGCGTCAGATTTAGCATCTTTGGAAGCAGCAGCATCTTTTTTTGTTTCCGACACTGCGTCAGATTTAGCATCTTTGGAAGCAGCAGTATCTTTTTTTGTTTCCGATGAACTAACTGGACTTACCGCAGTCGAATCGGGTTTAGCAGCATCGGAGGAAACAGCATCCGCCTTTGGTTTTTCTAAACTTACGGGCTCTTCCTTTGCAGGATTAGATTCCGAGGCTTCCGGGGTGTTGGGTGGTGCACAAGCAGACAAACCGCCAATTAACATGACACCGGCGAGAATAAATGCTGGTGCGATCGTACTTTTCATGATTTACTCCCTCAAATTAACCTTGTTTCACCAATGTTATAGCTTAAAATCGATAACCGTTCGATCGTTTCGATCGCCACTTTTGCGCGTGGGCGCGATCGCGATTCCCTACCCTTCGGGAACGCTTCGCTAACGGGATAGCTTCGCACGCGCGTACTTTTCGGCATCCAGAAGTGTTGTATTTCAACAGTGCGGCTGGGTAGAAAAGTAGAAAACTTTTATTTACCGCCCTCGAATTCAGCTTAATCTTACTACCGATTGAATCCAAATAGAAAGAGGCACGTAGTTGGGATGCGAACCCTCTTGAGACTACAGACAAAGATGGTTCTAGCCCAACTACGTACCTTTAACTTTCGATGCTTGGCATTATATCATGTCCGGTCGATTGACCGCTATCAAATTGGTTTGTAGTGCGGACTGAAGTCCGCACTACAAAATTTCATTGTTATGGTAATTGATCGGACATGATATTACTTCTCGGAATCGCCGCGATCGGACTTGTCAAAAAATGCCGTTAGCGAGTTCCAAGCAGATTTGGCAGTCTCTTTCAATCGAGCACCAATCGACTCAATTTCTCCCACAACCACGTGCCAATTCTTTTCAGTTTCCTTGTGAATGTGCTCGACAGCTTGATCGATGCGATCGCGTTCGACTAATTTATTTTGTTCCACCGCTTCTCGCGCTTGTCGAACCGCCTTCAAATAAGCTTCGCGACTGACTTCGCCGGCATCTTGCACCTGGGCTTGAGCTCGCGTTTTAATGGCATCCACCACCAGCCAATTTTTCTCGGATTCCTTTTTGAGCAGGCTGACAGCCTCAGTCATTCTGTCTTTGGCGATCGACTTATTTTGTTCGATCGCGCCTGAAGCCTTCTGGAGGGCTTTCAAATAAGCTTCCCGGGTGAGATCTCCGGCTGCTTGGACTTCGGCGGCGGCGCGTTTTTTAATTGCTTCAAACAAAGCGGCTGTTTCTGCGATCGCCTCCGGCGTAGCATCCGGCATCTCTTTTTTAACAATCGCCGTCGTTTCGGCAGTAGCCTCTACAACTGTTACTTCTACTTCAGTCAAATTTGGTTCAGTCATTGCGATGTCTCCTTTTGTATTCCGCCTTCGCGGATTTTGTATGTGTGGCGCCAGAATTAATTCTGGCCTTTAAGACTTTTTACCAGAAAGAATTGGTTGAAAGCCCCAAGCCTTTGAGGGAAAAATTAAAATCAGACTATTCATGACTCGATTCCTCGGACTTCTAGGTAGAAGTCGCTCTCAAACTGTCAACTGTCAACTGTCAACGAAGAGGGCAGGCACGGGGACACTGCCCCTACAACTGTCAACTGTTGAATCAACTTTTGAACCTAGCACCAGAACTGATGCTGGCTGTTAAAACTTTCGATGTGTAGCGCCATGATTCATTCTAACACTTAATAAGAACCAGGCAATTCTTGTTCCAATTTCATCAAATTTTTAATCCGCGATTCGGTAGTTGGATGAGTCGAAAACAGACTTCTAAACCAGTCACCAGCAGACGAATTCACAATCAACAGCGGCGCAAAAGCTGGATTACCATCTAAAGGCATTTGGCGCGCCCCACTTTCCAACCGCTGCAAAGCCCTCGCCAAAGCCCTTGGATTGCCCGTTAACCGGGCAGCCCCCGCATCTGCCGAAAACTCCCGCGTGCGCGAAATGGCTAGCTGAATGACGGAAGCAGCCACCGGTGCGAGGATAATTGTCAGCAGCAACCCCACAGGATTCGGACTGTTGCGATCGTCCCTACCCCCACTAAACCACATACTGTAACTCGCCATTTGTGCCAACCACGAAATCGCCCCCGCCACCGTCGCCGCCACCGCTTGCGTCAGCGTGTCGCGGTTGTTAATGTGACTGAGCTCGTGGGCGATAACTCCTTCGAGTTCGTCTTCTGACAGGATATTCATAATCCCTTCTGTCACAGCAACCGCGGCGTGTTCGGGATCGCGCCCGGTAGCAAAAGCGTTAGCAGACTGAGTAGGAATAATGTAAACTCCCGGCATCGGTAAATTAGCGCGCTGGGCCAGTCTTTCCACCATTGTATAAAGTCCCGGCGCTTGGCTGGCAGTTACCGGCACAGCCCCGTAGGCCGCCAAAGCGATTTTATCCGAGTAAAACCACGAACCTAAGTTCATGGCGGCGGCCAAACCAATGCCGATAATTGCACCTCCCGAACCGCCGATTACCCAATAGCTAACGGTAATTAACAGCGCACTTAACAAACCTAACAAAGCAGCAGTTTTAATTTGATTCATTTCGGGACTCTCCCTGAAATCACTAAATTAAGCAATAATCTCGATCGACCTTCAATAGTTGTTTGCATGGCATTTCGCCACCGCCTACCAATAACCCGCTTTCTAGTGCAGTATCTGGTGGCATCACAGATAAATTTTGGTTTTGAGTATTTCGATCTGTTCTCCTACATTCTATCTACCCAAGTTGAGCTCGCGTGTAGAATACCGCCAATTTGCAGGTACGGTTTAGCGTACTTTAGTTTTTAGTTGAGTGCATCTGGGTTTTGCACGTATGTGTGTAGGGGCTTTCGCATGACCTCCGTCAATATGAGATTATAACTAATAATTTATATGCGGTCATGCTATAGCCCTATTCAAAAACCAGATGCACTCCTTTAATTTCTGATAAATCGCTCCACCTCAAAATACAGACTACCAAGAAATCCGCTTGCTAAATCTAGAAATTTGAGATTTGGGCTTTTCAATTTTCCAGCGGCCACTGTCCGGCACCGCCAGCATATAACAAGTGGTGAGATTTTTGAGCATCCAGCCAAGATTTAGGAAATTGATATTGAGATAGGAGGATATCTTGAAGCGCGACTTGCATCTGATGCGCGCAGATATCGGGTGGCACTTTACCTGTACCCGTACCCATACCGGGAATCGCGATCGTTTCAATGATATGTTTGACCGGCGTTCCGTCTGGAACCGTGCCAAATTTTACGAGAGTTAAAATAGCCCTAGTTGCTAGATAAACATTGACTGTGTCTGTTAAAATTGTCGGTACGCGCATGGTTGGGGCAGCGATTAAATAGGGAATTTCGTCATGATCGGTATCGACAACTTCGGCTAATCCTACCAATAGTTCGCCGTGATGGCGACTCTGAATTAGTTTTTGTAAGCGTTCTTGAACGTGACCACCAAAATATTCCAAAATAGCTAAATCTAAACCGCCGTCCATGAAGCCAAAACTATTCGCTGGACTCACAATCGCATCGCATTTCACACTAAAGATTGAGCCGTGATGTATTTTGACATTCTCGATATTGCCGCAAGTGCTTTCCCACGCTCTAACTAAGTCATCATCTACGGCAGCCAGCACAATTTGCATACATACTCTCTATAATTTTTAAAATGGCGATTGCTCTGGCGATCGCCATTTTAATCATACAATATTTTAGATGAGTCCGCTCAATCTAAAATCTAAAATCCTTTGATGCTGCAAGACCCCAATCTCCGCCACCCGATCGCAATTAGTTTCGGTGCCATTGCCGGCGCATTGAGTCGGTATTATATCACCTTGTGGTTTGCCAACCGTTTCGGTACCGCATTTCCCTACGGAACTTTTTTTATCAACATCACCGGTTGCTTGGCTATGGGATTTTTTATCACCCTGATTTTTGAACGGGTGCCGGCGGTTCCATCGGAGGTGCGGTTAATGGTAGCAACGGGATTTTTGGGGGCTTATACTACTTTTTCGACTTACGGTTTAGAGACAAATGTCTTGTTGCGCGATCGGTTTTACAGCTTGGCCACTTTTTACTGGGCTGGCAGTGCCATACTCGGAGTAATTGCCGTTCAGTTAGGCAGCATTTTAGCACGAATTGGCAAATAGATAAAATATCGTTTACCTCTTTCATTAGATATAATCGAGCACCCGTAGGGACAGGGCATTACCAGAAAGAATTGGTTGAAAGCCTCTCCCGGAGCGGGAGAAATTAAAATCAGACTATTCATTACTCCAATCCTCTTCCTTCTAGGTAGAGGTCGCTCTCCCATGGTCAACTGTCAACTGTCAACTGTCAACTGTTGAACGTATCCGGCTTGCGGCTCGTCTAATGAAAAATAATTTATATGAAATAAGTAATTGTAGCAAGAAATTTGAAAATTAATCTAAAAATTAAGTTTTTTCAGCTCGACCAGGTTTTGGCGATCGCTCCTGATTTCAGCTTTAATTGATATCTTGCAGATTTTACCAGAAAGCATTGGTTTAAAGCCCCAAGCCCGATCGCGATAAATTAAAAGAAGAGGATTCATTACTCCAATCCTCGGACTTCCTTTGTCAAGTGCTGTCAACTGTCAACTGTCAACTGTCAACTGTCAACTGAATGAAGCATTCCCGCCAGCAGGTCTTGCTAAAAATGAGTTTATGAGGTATACGTATGGAAACCCAAAAATCAATTTTAAGACCAACGGACGCAAACTCGTGTCTGCCGACAAATATCAGTTGTGAGTTTGTGAAAATTTTTGGGTAATGACTAATGTTCGCGAGTTCTTAAGCTCGCACTTCTGATGACTGATGATTACTGTTCGCGATCGGGGACAGCACTGATGAATGATGACTTATGACTGCTGACTGCTGACTAATGACTAATAACTAATAACTAAAGTTAAATAACAAGCGAGGGAGTTTAGTTGTGGTAGTTAAAATAGCAACAGAGTGCCTCATTACCTTAAAAGGTGTCAGCAAGGCTTACCAGCAGCCCAACGGTCAAAAAATATCTATTTTAGAGCCAATAAATTTAGAACTGCGATCGGGCGAAATAGTAGCTTTGCTCGGCCCTTCAGGTTCGGGAAAATCTACATTAATGCGGATGATTGCCGGATTAATTCCCCCCAGCGACGGTCAAGTTTTTTACCACAATCGTCCCTTAGTCGGCTTAAATCCTGGGATAGCAATTGTATTTCAAAACTTTGCCCTTTATCCTTGGCTGACGGTACTAGAAAATGTAGAATTAGGCTTAAAAGCTAAAGGAGAATTGCCAGAACCGCGCCGCCAAAAAGCCTTGCGAATGATTGATATTATCGGTTTGGATGGATTTGAAAATGCTTATCCGAAAGAACTGTCCGGCGGAATGCGGCAGCGAGTGGGATTTGCTAGGGCTTTGGCGGTAGAACCGGAATTGCTGTGCATGGATGAACCGTTTTCAGCCTTAGATGTGTTGACCGCAGAAAACTTGCGGTTTGAGTTATTAGATTTGTGGCTAGAAAAAAAGATTCCGACTCAAGCTGTATTAATCGTAACTCACGGGATTGAGGAAGCGGTAATTTTAGCCGATCGCATTGTAGTCCTCGGCCGCAATCCCGGACGAATTCGCGCTGAACTAACCGTGACTTTGCCGCATTACCGCGATCGCAAAACAGCAGCATTCCAAGCCCTCGTAGACCAAGTGTACAAAATTCTGACGAATCCAGAGTTAAGCTGCGAAACAGTGGCTGCACCAACTCAAAGTACCGCTACTGCTGTATCTCAGGCTCAACCCGCCCCCAGCCCTAAATATCAATCTCTGCCGCAAGTCCGCACAGGTGCGATCGCAGGTTTGTTAGAACTCCTCGAAGATCGCAAAGAGAAAGACCTCTACCGCCTCGGTCAAGAATTAATGTTAGAGGTAGACGACATTTTGCCGATCGTCGAAGCCGCCAAATTAATGGAATTCCTAGTAATTCAAGAAGGCGATTTGCTATTAACACCTGTTGGAATTCAATTTATTGCCGGCGGAATTGACCAGCGCAAACAAATTGTTCGCACCCAAATTCTCAGCAACATTCGTGCAGTACAGCAAATTTCTCGAATGCTTCAGTCAAAGCGAAATCACCGCATTTCTGAAGAGTTGATTTTGGATATTCTCGAAGCCCACTTTAGCCCCCAAGAAGCAATGAGGCAATTGAAAACTGCTATTGACTGGGGTCGCTATGCAGAATTATACAGCTACGACGAACCGGGCGGCGAAATCTTCTTAGAATCTGAAGAAAAAGATGAGTAGTTATTGGTTATTTGAGAGTTAACTGTTAACTGTTAACTGTTAACTGTTAACTGTTGACTGTTGACTGTTAACTGTTGACTGTTGACTGTTGACTGTTACCCATGCCCAATTCCCCATTCCCAATGCCCAATGCCCAATGCCCAATGCCCAATGCCCAATTCCCAATGCCCAATTCCCAATTCCCAATTCCCCATGCCCAATAACTAATTATTATGACAAGACCCCTAACACCAGCCAATAAAACATTAGAAAGATCGACTTGGACTTGGCAAGACGGCTTGCTGATTCTAGCAATCTTCTCTCTAATTTTAGTAATAGTCCAAACAGCTTCTCAATTCAACAGTGACTACAACCCAAACTTTAAAATAGAGACTACGCTAAATGTCTTGCCAGCCTATACAGCCCAGACTCTTTTACGCATGACAGCGGCTTATCTTTTATCCTTGCTATTTACCTTAGTTTATGCTTATTCAGCTTACCGCTTTCCTCTCGCAGAAAAAATCTTAATTCCCTTACTAGATATTTTGCAATCAATTCCGGCTTTATCCTTCTTGCCCGGAGTAGTTTTAGCGCTAGTTACGTTATTTCCCGGTCAAATAATCGGCGTAGAACTCGCATCGATTATCTTAATTTTTACTGGAATGACTTGGAATATGACCTTTAGTTTCTATCAGTCGCTTTCCGGCATTCCGCAAGAACTGAAAGAAGCTGCTGAAGTTTATCGGCTGAATGCTTGGCAGCAATTTTGGACGTTAGAATTGCCAGCTGGTGCGATCGGGCTGGTGTGGAACAGCGTCATGTCAGTGGCTGGTGGATGGTTCTTTTTGATTGCGATCGAATCTTTTACCTTGGGTGCTAAAAACTTTCATCTGCCCGGACTCGGTTCCTATTTGGGGAAGGCAGCCAATGAAGGCAATTTTGGGGCGATCGGCTGGGGTTTAGCAGTATTAATTGGTGTGATTGTAGCCATAGATTTTTTCATTTGGCTGCCTTTGATTGCTTGGGTGGAAAAGTTTAAATATCAAGCCGTAGAAGCGACCAATGTACCGCAGTCCAAGGTGTTGGATTTTTTAAGGCGATCGGCGACGCTGCGGGTGTTGAAGTCGCGCATATCGCCCGTAGGTGACAGTTTCGATCGCGCTTTGGCAAGAGGTTTTGCACCTGCTCATTTACCAACAAGCCCTCGCCGCCAAAGCCGCCTCGGCAATTGGATCAATTGGCTGTTTGTCAGCGGGTTTGCTGCGATCGTCCTTTGGGGAACCTGGGAAGCCGTGCTGCTGCTGAGGTTCCTGAGTGTATCTGATTGGCAAAAAGTCGTAGGAGGTGCATTTTTTACGGCTTTGCGAGTCATTTGCGCGCTATTTTTATCGCTGTTGTGGACTGTACCTGTCGGAGTGGCGATCGGTCGAAATCCGCGTTTAGCTCAGATTTTGCAGCCCTTAGTGCAAATAGCCGCTTCTGTACCAGCAACGGCTTTATTTCCCGTATTGCTACTAGCTCTAATTCACGCTGGAGGCGGGTTGCAAATTGGTTCTGTAGCGCTGATGATGTTGGGTACAATGTGGTATTTGCTGTTTAACGTAATTGCGGGCGCTCAAGCCATACCTTCGGAGTTGTTTGAAGCCGCGCAAGTTTACAAACTTTCCCTAATTGGGCGCTGGAAAACTTTAATTTTGCCGGGAATATTCCCTTATTTAATCACAGGAATTATTATGGCGGTTGGCGGAGCTTGGAATGCAAGTATTGTCAGCGAATACGTGCAGTTTAAAGGTGAAATAATTAGAACGAGCGGTTTGGGAGAGACGATTTCTGAAGCAACGGCATCGGGTAATTTTCCTTTACTGTTAGCGGCTACTTCTGTGATGTCGCTGTTGGTTGTATTGACTAACCGTTTGGTGTGGCGCCCGCTTTACCGTTTGGCACAAGAAAAATACCAGTTATTGGTTTGAGTTGACAGTTGACAGTTGACAGTTGACAGTTGACAGTTTTCAGTTGACAGTTGACAGCTTGCTGTGAGCGAAGCCGAAGGGTTGAGAGTATACCCATTCTCAAAGGTAATTAGTAATTGGGAATTAGTAATTAGTAATTGGTAATCGGTAATTGGTAAGCTGTTGTGCATTTAAATTGTATATTTCGAGTCCCGATCAAAAATTCTCTCCCCCGATCCCCATCGGCCCCTCTCCTCTTCTCCCTCTCTAATACCATAGGCAATCTAGATGCAACACAGCTTAATTGGTAATTGGTAATCGGTAATCGATCGCACTTTCCCGAACTCACACTGGCGTTGCACTAGAGCGAAAACATCATACCAAGAAACTCGGTTTCCAGAATACAGCTTGGTTTTGGTGGTGCCGCACCTGCAAAAAAATCGGTTGCTGGCGCTGCCCGTGTAAATCGTAATAACTGCAACCAGTGGTGTCAATAGGCTATAAACTGGATTCAGGAAGGCGTGCAGCACAGGTTGATACCAGTTACCACAAAAATGCAACTGTAGGTCAAGTTCAAATTTGCTGACTTAGTAAGTCATTCCCAATCCTTTAATTCCAAATCCCAAATCTAAAATCTAAAATCTAAAATTGCATGAGGAGGGTCATCAGTGACAGAAAACAATTATCAATCGTCTTCTCTACCCACCTACGCGCGAAAAGAACTCCGGGAATTAGTTCGATCGCAGTTAAAGGCTTTGTTGGAACAAGGAGACTTTCAAGGAGCAAAAGCGATTTTGCAGCCGGTGCAGGAAGCAGACATCGCTGAAGCTATCGAAGGCCTGCCGGAAACCATGCAAGTAATAGCTTTCCGGTTGCTTTCTAAAGACGAGGCGATCGCAGTTTACGAATATCTCGACTCCAGCGTTCAGCAGTCCCTCTGCGAAAAATTCAAACGCCAAGAAGTCATCGATATTGTAGATAAAATGTCCCCGGACGATCGAGCTAAACTATTTGACGAACTGCCGGCCATCTTAGTCCGCCGCCTCTTAGGTGAATTGAGCCCAACGGAACGCGAAGCGACGGCCCAACTCTTGGGTTACGAAGCCAGTAGCGCCGGCCGGATTATGACCCCAGAATACATTTCTCTCAAAGAAAGCTTTACCGTTGCTCAAGCTTTAGACAGAATTCGCTCTTTAGCTAAAACTACCGAAACCATTTATTCTCTTTACGTCACTGATGCGGCACGACGGTTGAGTGGCATTTTATCCTTGCGGGATTTAGTCACTTCTCCCCTCGACAAAACTGTCGGCGAAATTATGACCCGCGAGGTAGTTTCTGTGCAAACGGGAACGGATCGAGAAGAAGTAGCTAGGCTGATCCAGCGTTACGATTTTTTAGCTGTGCCCGTTGTAGACCGCGAACAGCGTTTGGTGGGGATCATTACAGTTGACGACGCGATCGACATTTTAGAACAAGAAGCAGCCAAAGATATTTATACCTTGGGTGGCGTCCAGTCCGGCGGCGACAATTATTTTCAGACCGATTTAATCACCGTCGCCCGCAAAAGGGTCGTCTGGCTGTTTGTTCTGCTGTTGACCAATACTGTCACCGGAGCAATTATTAGAGCTCAAGAAGATATTTTGCAGCAAGTGGTCGCCCTAGCAGCCTTTATTCCGCTGCTGACTGGCACTGGAGGCAATGTCGGAGCTCAGTCCTCAACTGTAGTAATTCGCGGTTTGAATACTGATGAAATTACAGCAATGGGCCCCTTTCAAGTAATTGTGCGTGAGGGGATGGCGGGAGCGCTCCTAGGCGCTATATTGGGGACGGTAGCGACGGGCTGGGCTTACACTCTGCAAGGGAATTTAGCCGTGGCAATCGCGGTGGGGGTGAGTTTGCTGGCGATCGCAATTTTAGCTTCTATTGCCGGTTCAGCTCTGCCATTTCTCTTTCGTTCTTTGGGTTTAGACCCCGCTTTAATGTCTGCTCCTTTTATTACCACCGCAGTTGATGTCCTCGGAGTCTTAATTTATTTCACTTTAGCTCGACTAATTTTGCAATTATAATATATTTAATTAGATTCGCATAAATTAAAAACCCATAGTAATTTTAAATTCCGTGATGTACAGCCTCCCAACTACCAATGCCCAATGCCCTGTTTGCCCAATGCCCTGTTTGCCCAATTCCTAATTACTAATTACTAATTCCTAATTAACTTATGTCATCATCTAATTCATCAACCAAAATTCAAAATCCCAAATCGAGCAATTTGTTAGAAACTGCTGAATTAATCTTTCTTGCTGCCTCGGCTGTAGGATTGGCTGCTAGTTTGGTTTTGCAGCAGAGCATTTATGTAGAAGTTCCTGTAGTAATTTCGCTGGTGTTGAATTTTGTGAACCGCCAGAAGTTTCGCGGGCAAGTTAAAACAAGTACCGCGGCAGTCTTCGATCGCGTAAACCAACAAGCAGCTACGAGCGATCGGGCGATCGAGCAATTACAACTTGCTGTAAGTTCTTTAGATACAGCTCTTGCCCAAACATCTCGCGAAAATCTCAATGTTGGGCAGGCAGAAAATTCCCACTCTATAATTTCAGCAATTGAGAACCTGCGCCAGCGGATCATAATTTTAGAAAAAACTATTAAAATGATTCAAAGCGAGATCGAAATCACCAGCCGCCAATTCAAACAACGGCCTGAGTTGCAACAAGTCGAAACTTTGACAACAATCATTCTGGACTTGCAGGAGTTTATCAACGAACTGCCGCAATGGGGAAATTTGCAGCAGCGACAGCTAACAGAACTTCAGCAACAAGTAGATAATGCTTTGGCTCAGCTTGCTCAAGAAATTGCTGTGATTCCCACCCGGGTGCAGGAAGCTGTAACTAGCCGCGCCGGGGAAATCAACCAAAACTTGGGTTCTGGTTTGAATGCCGATCCCAAAAATGCCGATCGATCTAAAACCCAGAATGAGAAAATTCGCCAGAAATATCCCAGGGCTTACGTAAAGTGGAGTCGGGAGGAAGACGAGAATTTGCAGAAAGAATATGCAAACTGCCAAGAAGTTAGTGAATTAGCTCAGAAATTTCAGCGACAACCTGTTGCCATTCGTTCGCGCTTGCAAAAATTAGGATTGATTGAATAATTTCGAGGGAATTGGGAATTGGGAATTGGGAATTGGGCATAGGGCATAGGGCATAGGGCATTGTTGGCTGACAACTGACAACTAATAACTGACAACTGACAACTGGGCATTAAGAGGGCGGACACTCTTGGCACCGCCCCTACTAACTGACCAATTACTAATAACGTTCGATCGCGGGGAATCTCGCACTAATAACCAATAACTAATAACCAATAACTAATAACTAATGACTAATAACCAATAATATCGTGTCCGGTCGATTGACCGCGATAAGATCCGTTCGTAGTGCGGACTGAAGTCCGCAGCATATTGCGGACTGAAGTCCGCACTACGAACAGTTTTTTGTTATAGTAATCGACCGAACATGATATAACCAATCACCAATAACTAATAACCAATCACCAATAACTAATAACTAATAACCAATCACCAATAACAAAGCGATCGCCCTTTTTTTCAAAAGAGCGATCGCTTTGTTTATTTATTCAGTACCTGCTGCCAACAGCGGGCCACTAACATCACATCTCAAGGCTTTTTAGCCTTGCTCTACCTCATTCTAGAAATCTTGCGGTAACAAAGAACTTAAACGCTCCAATAAAGGATCGGACTCCCGACGAGGAGCAACCTCAGCATCAGAAACTAAATCGTTCGCTACAGACTCAGACTCGATCGGATCGGGCTCTACTACTTTTGAAACTTGGGCAAAAGAAACTTGAGCAAACTTACTGTCAACACTCCCCTGCAACTGATCCAACTGCGCGCCCAATTGACTCAGGTGATGTTCCAGTCCTTCCAAACGGCTTAATTCCTCAGCAGAAACATTGCGCTCAAACTCAGCAAATCTGACCGCAAGTTCAGCAATACGCTGTTCCAACCGCTCAGAGCTATCTGTAGAGCTAGCAGACTCAGATACAGACAAAAACTGCCACAAAGCTTGCTTGCAGAGATTGCTGAAAGTCTGATACTTCGTAAAAGCCAACTCTTTTTCAATAGCCGCCAGCAAAGTTTGATCGGCAGCATCTTCCGTAAACGCCACCGAGAAATTCGCCTTATTTTTTGCCCACAGTGCCATAGGGTTCAAGCCTTAATGCGTTACTTTATCGTGGCTAGCTGAGCCTCAGCATAAATAAACTGTCCCAAAGCATTAGCTTTCCGAGAAGGCTGAGCCAAGTGAGCCTTAAGATTGGCGTCTTTCAGCAAAGGTTGGAGTACCTCCCAGAAAAATTCGCCACCACCGCCAGTCAGAACTACGTCCGTCACCCGTTCCGGCAACCACTGTACCAAACGTTCGGACAGTTCGTTAGCGAAAGCCTCCCGTAAATCCTTAATAATCGGATCTAAATTAGTCGGCTTAGTCGCTCCTCTAGGACGGTAGAAACGCTGCCCTTCGGGTTTATTTACCCCTTCCAATAAAGACAGGGATTGAGGGTCTGCCCCCGGAATTTTTGAGGCAACTTGTTCGTAGAATTTGTTCATGGCGAAGGAATCGCTCTTAGAAGCGGCTCGGGCGAACCGGAAACGATCGACCATTAACAAATCCGTAGTTTGGTGTCCGATATCGACCACAGCTACCGACAGTTCCGGCAACTCCGGCGTAAACTCCTTGTTGTCTTGAGCTTCGCACCAAATCAGGCTGCCGAATCCTTCCGGCATCACCCAAACGTGGCGAATGTCAATTTCCAAACGCTCGCCGCGGTATACGACAACGTGGGGAGAGCGCAGTTGGCTGATAATCTCTTCCTTTTCTTTCTCAAACTGATCCTGCGAATAAAAAGGCAAACCCAGCACTACTGCCATTTCGCCCTTCATCTGGAAATATCCAGCACAGGAAAAGACCTTAACCAAAGCATCTACTACTTTCGACTGGTCAGCCCCACCGAGATTAGCGCCAAAGTCAGCGGCCAGTTGGCCGATGGCGTACCCCTTGCCCTGGTGCTCCAGCCACATATCCAACAGAGGGTCTGTTGCTTTTGACTCAAAGCTGCCGCCCCGCACCTTTTCCACGGGCATAGTAGCCACGTTGGCAGGGATGAAAACAACACCATTTGGGTTGCGACTCACGCAAGCTTTAGTTGCTGTACGACCCAAATCAGCACTAATAATCGATTTGTGAGAAGCGATCTTAGTCTGCTGCGTCAGCATAGCCGAATTAGGAACAAGCTGTCTAGTTGTCATTGAAATGTGTTACCTCACTGAGCCTCACCATTATCATGCCTTATCCCTGGACACTGCCGCGCTTAAAGACAGTGGGTTTTGAGGCGCTTCTTCTAACTCTACCTAGATTGGTATTGAAATCAGCACCAAACATTATATTCGGGACGATCGCCGTTACCGTAACTAACCTAACTTTTTCTCGATCGCCACGATCGCCGACATCTTGCCCGATCGTGCATTGTTAAGTTAAATTTAGTTAAGATTCTGAGTGTAAACTTTTGTCACACTAATCCGAGACCGCCAGCTTCCCCGATCTATCCCCAATTCAAGGCACCCGCATTTATGAAAATTTCTTGGCAAACTATACTACTTTGGACTTTACCCGCCCTAGTCATCGGCTTTTTCCTGTGGCAGGGAGCCTTCGCCGCGTCCCCGGCAGAAATGAGCAAGAACACCGCCAGCACCCGCCTGAGCTACGGTAGATTCTTAGATTACTTAAACGCCGATCGAGTCACCAGTGTTGATTTATACGACGGAGGCCGCACTGCGATCATCCTAGCCGTCGATCCCGAACTGGACAATCACGAGCAGCGGTGGCGGGTAGACTTGCCGTCAAATGCTCCGGAACTCGTTTCTAGACTCAGAGATTCCAAAATTAGCTTCGACACTCACCCCCTCCGCAACGACGGCGCCATCTGGGGAGTGTTAGGCAATCTAGTATTTCCTCTCTTATTAGTAGGAGGGCTGTTCTTCCTGTTCCGCCGCGGCGGCAACGTGCCGGGGGGCCCAGGCCAAGCCATGAATTTTGGCAAATCCAAAGCACGCTTTCAAATGGAAGCTAAAACAGGCGTACTGTTCGACGACGTAGCAGGCGTAGAAGAAGCGAAAGAAGAACTCGCCGAAGTCGTGACTTTCCTCAAAAAACCCGAACGCTTTACCGCAGTCGGCGCCAAGATTCCCAAAGGCGTGCTGCTAGTAGGCCCTCCCGGAACAGGCAAAACCATGCTGGCAAAAGCGATCGCAGGTGAAGCCGCCGTCCCTTTCTTCAGCATCTCCGGTTCAGAATTTGTCGAAATGTTTGTCGGTGTTGGCGCATCCCGCGTCCGCGACTTGTTCAAGAAAGCTAAAGAAAATGCTCCTTGTATAATTTTTATCGATGAAATCGATGCAGTGGGCCGCCAGCGCGGCGCCGGTATCGGTGGCGGTAACGATGAACGGGAACAAACCCTGAACCAGTTGCTGACCGAAATGGACGGTTTTGAGGGCAATACTGGCATCATCATCATTGCTGCTACGAACCGCCCTGACGTGCTCGACTCGGCGTTGCTACGTCCGGGACGTTTTGACCGCCAAGTTAGCGTTGATACACCGGATATCAAAGGCAGGTTGGAAATTTTAGAAGTTCACGCGCGCAACAAGAAGCTGTCTGAGGAGATTTCTTTGGATGCGATCGCCCGCCGCACTCCTGGCTTTACCGGTGCTGATTTGGCTAACTTGCTCAACGAAGCTGCTATTTTGACAGCAAGACGCCGCAAAGATGCGATTACGATGCTGGAAATTGACGATGCAGTCGATCGCGTCGTCGCAGGTATGGAAGGTACACCGCTGGTAGACAGCAAGAGCAAACGCTTGATTGCTTACCACGAAATCGGCCACGCGATCGTCGGTACAGTCATTCAAGCCCACGATCCCGTACAAAAAGTTACCTTAGTTCCTCGCGGACAAGCCCGCGGTTTAACTTGGTTTATGCCCAGCGAAGACCAAGGTTTGATTTCTAGATCGCAAATCCTAGCCCGGATTAGCGGTGCTTTGGGTGGCCGCGCAGCCGAAGAAGTAGTTTTCGGCGACGCTGAAGTTACCACCGGTGCCGGCAACGACTTGCAGCAAGTCAGCGGTATGGCCCGCCAAATGGTGACTCGCTACGGGATGTCTACCTTGGGCCCGATCGCCCTAGAAGCTCAACAAAGCGAGATTTTCCTCGGCCGGGACTACACGGCGCGATCGGAATATTCCGAAGAAATTGCCTCTCGGATTGACGGACAAGTTCGCGAAATTGTCGATCGTTGTTACGAAGATGCGCGCCGCATTATTCGCGACAATCGTACCGTAGTCGATCGGCTAGTCGATTTGCTCATCGAAAAAGAAACGATCGACGGCGAAGAGTTGCGCCTAATCGTCTCTGAATACACTTTTGTTCCTGAAAAAGAACAATACGTTCCTCAGCTTTAAAAACTCAGGGCGAATAGAATTCGCTTCTACACAGACAAAACCCGCCTGGTGCGGGTTGAATTTCTTCAGTCCGCGCAGGCGGACTTTGTTTTTTTAGAAGCGGTTTCAACCGCCGAGTAGATTTTTGAAAGGCGAATAGAATTCGCTTCTACACAGACAAAACCCGCCTGGTGCGGGTTGAATTTCTTCAGTCCGCGCAGGCGGACTTTGTTTTTGTAGAAGCGGTTTCAACCGCCGAGTAGATTTATCACCGCAGATGAACGCAAATTAACGCAGATGAAAAATAGATTTTGCAATCATACAACCAAGAAATTGTCAATAGTTTTAATAGCTAGTTTAAGTTTTATTTCTCTCAATACTTTGAGCGCCCGCGCAGCCAAATTAAGATGTTTTGTAGATATTTGCATTGACCCCAGCAGCGTAAAATTAAGTAAATCCAATTTTCCAGGTGCTCCCTCTTATGCCGTCAGAATTGTTTTAGGAACTCAGCAGTTTACTAACGAGAAAATGCAGGCGCAGATGGAAGTTGATTGTCGGCTGCGACAGTTTAGAACTGTCAGAGTTAGCCAAGATGGCGAAAATTGGTAAAATTTCGATCCGAGGTGGACTTTGGTCGATCGCAACTCATCTTTGTCACGGATGGTTGACTATAGTTGTAAATTGGCGATCGAATAAGTCTAATATCATGTCCGGTCGATTACTATAACAAAAAAACTGTTCGTAGTGCGGACTTCAGTCCGCAATATGCTGCGGACTGAAGTCCGCACTACGAACGAACGGATATTATCGCGGTCAACCGACCGGACACGATATAAAATGTCGATCGAGATAGAAGACTCAGTTTTGCAAAAAGCATTTGTTGTTGTAAGTAGGTAGGCACAATCAAACCAAACTACGTAAACTTATGTAAAGTAGCAGCAGAAACGCTTTAAATATAAGCCTTTGAGCGATTTACATTTCTTAATCTAGTTGTGTTTTTTAGCGCTCACCTACTTAGTGCTGTCCCCGCTCGCGAGCGGGGACAGCACTATAAATGCTTGCACGCTTTGCTCCCTCTCGATACTTAGGCCGCAATCCAAGATCCCAAATCTAAAATCTAAAATCGAATGACCAACCCCAGCGAATACCGGCAAAGACGCGAACAGTTAATGGCAAAAATTGGCAGCGGGACAGCAATATTTCGCAGCGCGCCCGCAGCCGTCATGCACAACGATGTTGAATACGCCTACCGACAAGATAGCGATTTTTTCTATTTAACTGGTTTCAACGAAGCTGCGGCGGTAGCAGTTTTGGCCCCGCACCACGAAGAACACAAATTTGTTTTGTTTGTCCAGCCAAAAGACTTGGAAAAAGAAACTTGGCACGGTTATCGCGCTGGAGTTGAAGGCGCTAAGGAGTTGTACGGCGCCGATGAAGCATTTCCCATGGCCGAACTTGCCGAAAAACTACCAAAATATTTAGAAAAAGCCGATCGCATATATTATCACTTCGGGCGCGATCGCAATTTCGACCAAACAGTCCTCAAGCACTGGCAAAGCTTGATGGCAACCTACCCCAAACGCGGTACAGGCCCCACTGCGATCGAAGATTCCAACATCATATTACACCCGATGCGGCTGGTAAAAAGCGAAACAGAATTAGCCTTAATGCGAAAAGCCGCTAATATCTCCGTTACCGCCCACAACCGCGCCCGAGAATTTGCCAAACCAGGCAGGTACGAATACGAAATTCAAGCAGAAATCGAACATATTTTCGGCAGGAACGGCGCCACTCCCGCCTACCCTTCAATTGTTGCATCCGGTTACAATTCCTGCGTCCTCCACTACATCGAAAACAACCGCCAAATGCAGGAAAACGATTTGCTGTTAATAGATGCCGGTTGTGCTTGCGGCTACTACAATGCCGACATTACTCGCACCTTTCCCGTCAGCGGCAAATTCACCACCGAACAACAGACTATTTACGACTTAGTTTTGCAAGCACAAACCCAGGCAATTAGTCAAGTATATCCCGGAAATCCTTACAGCAAAATTCACGAAACCGCAGTGCGCGTTTTGGTGGAAGGTTTAATGGATTTAAAACTTTTGGTCGGCGACATTGAAGAGATAATTAAAGAAGAGAAATACAAGCCGTTTTATATGCACCGCACTGGTCACTGGCTGGGATTGGACGTGCACGATGTCGGTGTTTATCAGTACGGCGAAAATCCGCAACTTTTGCAAGCAGGACAAGTTCTGACGGTCGAACCGGGGATTTATATTTCTCCTTATATTAAACCCGTTGAAGGACAGCCGGAGGTTCCTGAAAAATGGCGCGGTATAGGTGTGAGAATTGAAGATGATGTTTTGGTGACAATTGACAGTCATGAAGTTTTGACCGCCGGAGCTCCTAAATGAAGGCAGCTATGTTTCAGTTGACAGTTGACAGTTGACAGTTGACAGTTGACAGCTTGACGGCAACCTCTACCTGGAATTCCGAGGATGGGAGTAATGAATCGTCTTCTTTTAATTTCTACGCCAAACAAGCGAGGCTTTCAACCAATTATTTCTGGTAACAAGGCAGAAGTTAATAAATCTTTTGTCTGGCGGCAGTCAATTTTACAAACAGTTTGTAGTGCGGACTTGAGTCCGCTCTTAAGCTGCGGACTCAAGTCCGCACTACGAACCGTTTTGCTTGTGGTAATCGACCGGACATGATATTTTTTAAATAAAATAGCCTTTTCTGGGTAAAACTTAATATATTTGTAAATTTTGTGTGAAATCGTGCTAGTTTGCAGTCAAGACTGGAGCCTTCTAATGTTAGGCTAGACACAACTCTAGTCCGCAACTGCCAATTAATAACTTACTATGTGTAGTGAGCCCACAGAGATCGATCGCGCCCTCACAACCTGCGAAGCGCTAGTAGCAGAGCAAAAAGCAAAAATTCGGCAACTCGAAGAAAATTTGCAGGAAGAAATAGAATTGCGGCGCAAATTAGAAGCACAACTGAAAAGAGATATCGTTGAGTTAACTCAAACAGAAGATTCTTTGCGACAAAATCAAGAATTTATGCAAAGGGTAGCTGATACTACCCCCGGTGTTTTATACATTTACGACCTCATAGAAAACCGCAATCTCTATGGAAATCGCTACATCGGCGAGTTTTATGGTCGCACGGCGGCACAAGTTCAGGAAATGGGAAACGATGCCTTTTCTTTGCTAGTTTATGCTGAAGATATAGAGAAACTTATAGTTCACGTCGAAACAGAAATAGCCCTAGCTAAAGATGGAGAAATTCTGGAAACAGAGTACCGAATTGTCCAACCTAGCGGCGAATTGCGGTGGTTTCACGATCGGCACGCAATTTTTTCTCGCACTCCTGACGGCAGGCCAAAACAAATAGTCGGAGTTGCCCAAGATATCACCGAGCGAATTGAGGCAGATGCCGCTCTCCGAGAAAATCAAAAGTTTATTCACAGTATAACCGAAGCACTTCCAGGTCTTGCTTACATTTACGATCTTACTGAAAATCGAAATATTTATACCAACAACCAAGTTAACCAAATTCTCGGCTATTCCTCCGAACAAGTTCAACAGTTAGGAGACGCACTTTTTGCCACAATTATGCACCCCGATGATTTGCTGAAAATCCCGGAAATCCAAGCAAAAATATCAACACTTAAGGACGGCGAAATATTTGAGTGCGAGTACAGGCTGAGAAATGCTCGGGGTGAATGGCGCTGGTTTATGGGCAGAGATATTGTTTTCTTGAGAAACTCTGACGGTTCGCCGAAACAAACTCTCGGTATTGTTATAGATATTACTGAACACAAGCGAGTCGCCCTAGATCGAATTGAGTTAATCGCATCTCTTGAAAAAAGCCAGGAAATGTACCGAACTCTCATCAAGCATTATCCGAATGGATCGGTATTTTTGTTCGATCCCGATCTGCGCTATATTTTGGTTGACGGTCAAGGTTTGGCAGTAGTTGGTTTGTCCAAAGAACTGGTGGAAGGCAAAACCTTGTCGGAAATATCGCCGCCAGAAGATTTGGAATTTTTTGAGACCAAATATCGCGCAGCTTTAGCAGGAGAAGAGAATAATTTTGAATATAAATATCGCGATCGATTTTATTCAACAACAGTTTCTCCAGTCAAAAACGACCAGGCAGAAATTTTTGCAGGCATGGTAGTTACTCAAGATATTACAGAAAACAAACAGTCAGAATTCGTGCTGCAACGCCTGAAAAATGAGCTAGAAATAAAATATCACAAGCGTACTGAAGATTTAAGAATAGCTAACCAACACTTGCGGGAAGAAATTATCAATCGCTGGCGTACCGAAGAATTTTTGCGGGAAAGCCAGCAACAGCTAGAATTGTTTTTTTCGCAATCTTTAGATGGTTTTTTCTTTGTGATGCTGGACGAACCCGTGTACTGGCGCGATACCTCTGACAAAGAAAAAGTTTTGGATTACGTATTTTCTAACGGGCGGGTAACGAAGGCAAATGATGCTTTGATCGCTCAATACGGAGCTACTAGGGAAGAGTTTATTGGCGTGACGCTTAACTCTTTCTTGTTCCACAACTTGGCTAGTGACAGAGAAATTATCAGGCAATTTTTTGATGCTGGCAGAATTCACATCGAAACTGACAATCGCAAGTTTGATGGTGAGCTAATGTGGGTCGAAGGCGATTATATTTGCATTGACGATTCCCAGGGCAGAATTGTCGGGTATTTTGGCGTGCAGCGCGATATTAGCGATCGCAAAAAAGCAGAAGCTGCCCTTAGAGATAGCGAAGAACGTTTTCGCGCAACCGTCGAACAAGCAGCAGTCGGCATTACTCACTGCGATAAAAATGGCCGCTATTTGCGAGTCAACCAAAAGTTCTGTAATATTTTGGGATATACTGCGGAAGAGTTGCTGTGCGGAACTTGGATGGATGTCAGTTACTGTGAAGATCTAGATCCAGACTTAGCAAAAAATCACAGATTGTTTGCCAGGGAAATTGACTGTTTCAACATGGAAAAACGCTTGGTGCGTCGAGACGCTTCTTTAATTTGGGTAAATATCACTGTTTCGCTCGTGCAAGAACCGTTGAGCGGAGCAATTTATAATGTAGCAGTCATAGAAGATATTAGCGATCGCAAACAAGCTGAAGCAGCACTGAAGGAAAGCGAAGAAAGGTTCCGACAGCTAGCAGAAAATATTGAAAGCGTGTTTTGGATGGTAGGCGTTCAGCCCCAGGAATTTATTTATGTCAGTCCGGGTTACGAAAAAATTTGGGGGAGAAGCAGTGCTGATTTGTATGCTTGCGGGCGCTTTTTTGCAGAGTCACTCCATCCAGAAGATCGCGCTAGGGTGATTGCTGCATTCACTAAACAAGTTCTAGCTGAAGACGAGATTGAGTATCGCATTGTCAGGCCGGACGGCGAAATTCGCTGGATTCGCGATCGGGCTTTTCCGATTAGAAATCAAGGTGGTGAAATTTACCGCATTGTTGGGATTGCAGAAGATATTAGCGATCGCAAACAGGCAGAAAAAGCGATCCGTGAAAGTGAAGAACGCTTCCGCCAGCTTGCCGAAAATATCCAAGATTCCTTCTGGCTAGTTGCTGCTGACTTTACCGATTTATTGTATCTGAGCCCAGCTTACGAGCAAATCTGGGGGCACAGCCGCGAAGAATTGTATGCCGAGCCGATAAAATGGATGGAGTGGGTGCATCCAGAGGATATACATTTGCTACAAGAGGGAATTCCGCGAGTGTTACAGGGCGAGTCCACCAGTATCGAATATCGGATTTTGCTGCCAGACGGCACAATTCGCTGGGTGTGCGATCGAGCTTTTCCCATTTATGACGAAGCGGGCAAAATTTATCGGCTGGCGGGTATTTGCGAAGATATTAGCGATCGCAAATTGACCGAGGCCCGCATCCAAGCGGCACTCCGCGAAAAAGAAGTATTGCTCAAAGAAATTCACCACCGAGTCAAAAATAATATGCAGGTAGTTTCCAGCCTGCTGCAACTTCAAGCTCAATACATTGAAGACGAACCGACGCTTGCTTTATTTGAAGAAAGCCAAACCCGCATCCATTCAATGGCTCTGATTCACGAGCAACTTTATCAATCGGAAAATATCGATCGAATCCACCTCCCCCCTTACGTTGAAAACTTGATTGCTAATTTGTATCAATCTTTTGGTTGTGGTAAAAATTCTATCAAATTCAATCTCAATGTCGATCCCATACATTTAAATATAGAAACAGCAATTCCTTGCGGTTTAATTATCAATGAACTGGTTTCAAACTCCTTAAAGTATGCTTTCAATCAAAGTTTATCGGGAGAAATTACTATTAATTTTAATGGAAGTAAATTTCCTGAATTTCATTTAAGTATTCAAGACAACGGCAGCGGATTTCCGGCGGACTTTGATGTGGAAAGTAGCGAAACATTAGGATTGCGATTAGTGCGGATGTTAACTCAGCAATTAGAAGGAAATCTGGTTATTGACACTGAGTGCGGAACTTGTTACCATATTACTTTCCTTGAGTTAAATTATCGGCGTCGCATTTAAGAAAAAAATATGAATCCTATAAAAATATTGGTAGTAGAAGATGAAATAATTGTAGCTCAGGACATAGCAGGCAGATTAAAAAAGCTGGGTTATGCAGTAACAGCTATTGTTGCTTCAGGAGAAGAAGCTCTAGAAAAAGTAGACGAAAGTCCGCCAGATTTAGTGCTGATGGATATCGTGCTTAAAGGTGAGATGGACGGCGTGACAGCCGCCGAAAAAATTAGAAATAAGATAGATATACCGACAGTATTTTTAACAGCTTATGCCGACGATAAAACGATGCAAAGAGCGAAAATTACAGACCCATTCGGTTACATTATCAAACCATTTCAACAAAATGATTTGCGGGTGGCGATCGAGATTGCGCTCCACAGGCACGAAATCGAAACCAAAATGCGAGCAGCTCTCAAAGCTTCGGAAGCAGCCAGAGAGTCGGTGGAAGAAAAAGCGCACCGCCAAAACCAGTATATATCAATGGCTGCCCACGAATTGCGCAACCCGCTGAACACGATTTTAATCTCTGCCGAGCTCCTAGAGCTCGATCGCACTCGCAGCAGTGACGAATCTCAAGTCAAAACCCTGCGCCTAGTGCACTCAGCTACCCAAAAGATGAACCAGCTAATCGAGGATATGCTGTTCATGGGCCGAGCAGAAGCAGGGAGACTCAAATGCAATCCATTACCGATAAATTTACTCGAATTTTGTCAAGATTTGCTGGATCAATTGCAGTTAGGAAATGAAGCCAAACACAAACTAAGATTCAGCCCGTCTGCCGTTACCAGCGCGATGTTAGATCAACAATTGCTGCACGGCATTATTTCTAACTTAATCGTCAACGCCATAAAATATTCTCCCGACGGCGGGCAAATAACCTTAGAATTGGAATGCCGTCAACCAGGCGAGGGAGACAAAGAAGCTATTTTCTGCTTGTCTACTCAGTCTTTGTTTGCCAATTCCCCATTTAAAAATATTAACTCTCCTTTACTAATTATTCGCATCCGAGACGAAGGTATGGGCATCCCAGAAACCGAAGTAGGGAAAATATTTGAAATGTTTTACCGTTGCAAGAATAGTGGAAAGATTAAAGGTAACGGTTTGGGATTGACGATTGTTAAAAAAGCTGTGGATTTGCAAGGAGGTGCGATCGCCTGCGAAAGCAAAATCGGGGTTGGTACTACCTTTACAGTCGCCCTTCCTTACGTAGCTCTTTCCTGCAAAATGCCCTAGACTTATAGCCTTTCTCAAAAAGATGAGGTAAATAAGGCATAGGGCATAGGACATAGGGCATAGGGCATAGGGCATAGGGCATAGGGCATAGGGCATAGGGCATACCTCACTTTTTCGATAACCGCTATATTTCATGAATCTTAGATTGAATTCATACAAATTATAGAGTGCGTTAGAGGGCTGAAGGTTTTGGCAGCGGGTTGCTCATTCCATCCCCGCTGACGCACCTGACGCTTAGCTTTCTACTGTCAACTGTCTACTGTCAACTGTCAATCGTAATCCACCGGAGATGATATTAATCATCATATTAATCATCAAAATTTTGCAAAATCCACTCAACCCCCGCAGCTAAATTTGCAGCAATAAAATCAGGTTTAGTATGGTGCTGATACTCCCCACTCAACACACTTTCCCCGTAACCAGTCTGCACCAAAATACCCGTACAACCGGCATTGTGAGCCATATCAACATCCGTCGCTTTATCCCCCACCATAAAACTATTCGCCAAATCCAAATCGTGTTCCCAAGCCGCCGCTACCAACATCCCCGTATTCGGTTTTCGCCAAGTCGTATACCGGGTAAATTCTGGATTTGTTCCGCCTTCCGCTGCGCTCAAATAAGGACAATAATAAAGAGCATCTAACCGGGCTCCCGCTGCGGTTTCTAATAACAAACACAGGCGTTTGTGCAAAGCTTCAACGTGGGCCACAGGATAATAACCCCTCGCCGGCCCCGATTGATTGGAAACCAAACAGCAAAATATTTGTCGGTCATTTAAACGACGTACAGCTTCAGCTATGCCGGGAATTAAATGCAAATCTTCTAGTTTGTGAATGTAGCCAGCTTCGATATTGAGAACGCCATCGCGGTCGAGAAATACTGCTCGTTTCATAGAATTGCGATCGGATTGTAGATACTGTCTGGAACTGTCAAGGAGTAGCGCTCAAATAATTGGGGATGAAGGCTTTTGGAATTTCTAAAATCCCCAAAGCCCTGCGACCAAAATTATACTCTAGCTACCCTGAAAAATCAAGACTGTATCTACAGATATTGCCATTAATTTATCCGCACCATCACTACTTTTTGTACCAAGCTTGGCGCCACTGTTTCATTTCCTCAATCTCTTGCTTTTGCGAAGTCAGAATCTCTTGAGATAATTTCTTCATTTCCGGCCGTTTCGACTTCTGCAACGCATCTTCAGCCATCACTAAAGCTCCTTCGTGATGGGGAATCATCGCATTCAGAAATCGGAGGTCAAATTCAGCATCAGCCGCTCCTAAATCCATGCTCATCATCATGGCTTGCATTTGTTCGGGAGTCATTGGCATCATGTGATTCATTTGAGCGTGATAAGCCATTGGCGTACTGTCGGCTTTAGCATACCAAGTTTTTCGCCACTCTTTCATTTGATTGATTTCGCGGTTTTGAGCGGCAATAATGTTATTAGCTAGTTTTTTCATTTCCGGGCGCTTCGACTTGTTGAGCACCTCTTTCGCCATGTTTACAGCACCTTGATGGTGTACTGTCATGCCATCAATAAATCGCAAATCGTAGTCGGCATCAGCCGGGCCTAAATCCATTGACATATTGTGATTCATGCCATGATTCATACCACCCATGCCGCCACTTTGTGCCGCGTCTTGCTTGTTGTTCGCTTGGGTTGTTGCGGTAACATTTGGGGCTTGAGTTGGGCTGGTAGGAGATTTTGAACAAGCTGCTAGAATTCCGCTGGTTGCGGTGGCTGTGGCGGTCAAGATTAGCACTGCCAAGCCTGTTTTTAATGAAATTGGTTTCATAGATTTTATATCCTTAAAACTGCCACGTTTATTCAGTCTCTCACATATAAATGAAATTAGCATGAAATTCTTGAGTCTAAGTTGTAAAAAAATCTTGCCGTGCCATCAATTAGATAAAGCATGAGTTTTAGTAAAACTTAATAATTAATTTGGGATTTTCCATTGACTCTCCTGCTAGCTGGAGACTTTATAATGGAGTTAATTCATCTATGAAGCAGAGTAGTTTCTGCTGAGGTTGCAATTATGACTTTAGAGCTAAAAGTCCCCAAAATGGCTTGTTCGGCTTGTGTGAATACAATCACAAAAGCAGTCCAAGCTATTGACTCAGCCGCTGCTGTTGAGGCGGATCTCAAGACAAAAATGGTCGCGATTCAAACGGCTAAGCCGGAAAGTGATGTTAGAAAAGCGATCGCATCTGCTGGCTATCCAGCAAGTTGATTTTAGATTTTAGATTTTAGATTTATATCATGTCCGCAGAGAACGACCATGATAAGATTTGTTTGTAGTGAGGACTTCAGTCCTCTGAATTATGAGGACTGAAGTCCTCACTACAAACCGTTTTTATTATGGTAATTTACAGGACATAATATTACTCCACAGATGAATCTAGGAGACTGAACAAGAGTCAAATTCTTTTGACTGTCCACGACAGAATTCCTGGGCTTATATCCATTTTTTTCTAGTCATTTGAAGCCGGGAAGTAATTTTCTAATCTAGGAGGGCATTTATGGACAATCTCACACTTAAATTGCGGGGCATGAGTTGTGCTGCTTGTGCTTCCTCTATCGAACAAGCAATTAAATCTGTCCCCGGCGTAATTGGGTGCAGCGTCAATTTTGGCATGGAACAAGCAACCATCCAATATGACTCGAAGGAAACCAACTTAGCAATCATTCAAGAAGCTGTTGGTGCGGCGGGATATGAAGCTTTACCGCTGCAAGAAATGGCAGAGGATGATGCAGAAAAAGCCGATCGCAAATCCGCATCTCAAAACTTGCAGCGAAAACTCTGGATCGCAGGCAGCATCAGCATTATACTGGTTTTGGGCGGCATTCCAACTATGACAGGCTGGCACCTGCCATTCATTCCCGGATGGCTGCACAATTTTTGGCTGCAATTAGTGCTGACATCACCAGTACAGTTTTGGTGCGGTAAATCGTTTTATGTGGGGGCTTGGAAATCGTTAAAACGGCGCGTCGCCACAATGGATACCCTGATTGCTTTGGGGACAAGTGCTGCTTACTTTTATTCGGTATTTGTGACATTTTTGCCCGGTTTATTTACCGCCCAAGGTTTGACTCCTAGCGTTTACTACGAAGTTGCGGCCAGCGTGATCGCGTTAATTTTGTTGGGGAAAAACCTCGAAAATAGAGCGAAGGGAGAGACTTCGGAAGCGATTCGCAAACTCATGGGTTTGCAAGCAAAAACTGCTCGAATTATTCGCAAGGGGGAAGAGTTAGAAGTACCCATCGCCGAAGTGGCAATTGGCGACATTGTGCAGGTGCGTCCGGGCGAGCAAATCCCCGTAGATGGAGAGGTAATTGAAGGTGCTTCGACGGTAGACGAAGCAATGGTTACGGGGGAAAGTTTGCCTGTCAAAAAGCAACTTGGCGATGAAGTTATTGGAGCGACAATTAACAAAACAGGCAGCTTTCGGTTTCGCGCTACCAGAGTTGGCAAAGATACATTTTTAGCTCAAATTGTTAAGATGGTGCAGGATGCCCAAGCTTCAAAAGCACCGATTCAAAAGTTAGCAGACCAAGTAACTGGTTGGTTTGTTCCCGCAGTCATTGCCATCGCTTTAGCTACTTTTATTATTTGGTTTAACGCGATGGGTAATTTCACTTTGGCGACGGTGACAATGGTGGAAGTGTTGATTATTGCCTGTCCCTGTGCTTTGGGTTTGGCGACTCCTACTGCTGTGATGGTTGGCACGGGTAAAGGTGCAGAAAATGGGATTTTAATTAAAGGAGCCGATAGTTTAGAATTGGCTCACAAAATTCAAATTATTGTATTAGATAAAACGGGAACGCTTACGGAAGGCAAGCCGACTGTTACTGATTTTGTGACAATTAAAGGAACCGCCCAGAGCAATGAGTTAAAGTTGCTGCAATTGGCGGCGTCTGTAGAGCGAAATTCGGAGCATCCTGTAGGGGAAGCTGTGGTGAGATACGCTCAATCTCAAGAGGTGAAGTTGACAGATATTCAGGATTTTGAGGCTGTGGCGGGGAGCGGCGTGCGAGGGGTTTCGGGGGGAAAGTCGATCGCCCTGGGAAGCTTCAGGTGGATGCAGGAGCTAGGCTGCGATACTGAATATCTGGAGCTGCGCGCGCGAGCTTTTGAAGCTGCGAGCAAAACGGTGGTTTGGATGGCTGTAGAGGGCAAAATTGAGGCGATTATGGCCATTGCCGATGCTCTGAAACCTTCGTCAGCGCGGGCGGTAAAAGCGCTGCAAAAACTCGGTTTAGAGGTGGCGATGCTGACTGGGGATAACCGCGCGACTGCGGAGTCGATCGCCCAATCGGTAGGAATTACTCGGATTTTTGCCGAAGTTAGACCCCACCAAAAAGCCGCTCAAATCCAAGCGCTGCAAGGAGAAGGCAAAATTGTAGCGATGGTGGGAGACGGGATTAACGATGCTCCTGCTTTGGCCGCTTCGGATGTCGGAATTGCGATCGGTACCGGCACTGATGTGGCGATCGCAGCCAGCGACATTACCTTAATTTCCGGCGATTTGCAAGGCATAGTTACAGCAATTCAACTTTCCCGCGCCACCATGCGGAACATCCGCGAAAATCTGTTTTTTGCCTTTATTTACAACATCGCAGGCATCCCGATCGCAGCGGGCATTTTATACCCGATTTTTGGCTGGTTGCTCAATCCGATTATCGCTGGTGCAGCAATGGCTTTTAGTTCGCTTTCGGTAGTGACTAATGCTTTGCGGTTGCGGAATTTTAAAGTCAAAGTTATTGCATAATTTAGGAGGAATTTGATAAATGTTTAGCCAGCGTCAAGTTTTAGGAAGTCTCGCAGGTTTAGGAATTGTGCTCGGACTTGCATCGGGAGTTCGAGCCAATCAAATATCAAATCATCCGGCAAAATCAACTGCTAAATTTTTGAAAATAGAACAACCGCTAAGTTTAAAAATTGGCATAACAGCAGGCGGATTGAGCTTAATTGGTTTAGAATTGTGGTGGTTTTTGTTGAGTAAAAATCAAGCTAAAACGCAATCTGCTTCAGTTAAGGCAGATCCCCCCTAGCCCCCCTTAAAAAAGGGGGGGACAAGAGAATTGTCAAAGTCCCCCTTCTTAAGGAGGATTTAGGGGATCTCCGGGGGGAATAAGAGAATTGTCAAAGTCCCCCTTCTTAAGGGGGATTTAGGGGATCTCCGGGGCATAAACAGTTTTAACCCAAGCGTATCGAGCCTAAAATCAAGTAAATTTTCCCGTCGCGGTTTTTTCCACCAAGATCTCGGTAAAATTAAAAAAGCTTAAAAAATTTGGAGTGAGCTAAATGCAACTACTACACACGATGCTCCGAGTCGGAAACCTGGAAGAGTCCCTCACATTTTACACTGAGGTTCTGGGGATGAGATTGCTGCGACAAAAGGACTATCCAGACGGTAAATTTACTCTGGCTTTTGTGGGCTACGGCGACGAATCCGACACTACAGTTTTGGAATTAACCTACAATTGGGGCGTCGCAGAGTACAATTTGGGTGATGCTTACGGTCATATTGCGATCGGCGTTGACGACATTTACGGTACTTGCGAAGCAATTAAAGCCCGCGGCGGCAAAGTTGTTCGCGAACCCGGCCCGATGAAGCACGGTTCAACAGTCATTGCTTTTGTCCAAGATCCAGATGGATATAAAATTGAATTAATTCAACTGAAAAATCAAGGTAGTAGCAGTCAGAAACTAACTGCGGAAGCAGCATCTTAGTCGTAGTAGGACGATGCTAAGAGCAACGTCCCGGCAAAGGTATGTTGTTGCGCTTCAGCGCTCTTTATAAGACAATACGGTTTACTTAAGATGTCCGAAGAGAGGAACGAAGCAATCTCCGTATCTATTTTTCATAGCGGTTTACCCCCAGGGCGGTCTTAAGTAAACGGTATTGCTTTATAAGATTAGGGAAGAGCGAAGACAGCGCAACTACGTACATAATTTGTCGTTGCACAAATAGTGCTCTTTATCATATCCTATTAGGGAAGAGCGCTGAAGCGCAACTACGTACCCAAGAGCGCTGAAGCGCAACTACGTACCCAAGAGCGCTGAAGCGCAACTACGTACCTCTTTTGTCTGACGACAATAAAACTGCTCTGCTACTGACAGAATGCTAAGGGGTTTTCCACACTTTTAATTCGATCGCACTGACGGTACAAATTGCTGCAAGTAACTCTTTTGCCACAAAATAGAAAAACTGTTCCCTATTTGGCTTAAACTATCAAATTTAGGAATTAATTTAGATTCTCGGCGCTTGTCTAAGGCAGCGAGCGTCGCAAAGAATATAGCTAATACTAACAAAAATACCACCATCACAATAAAAAACATAGTCCAATAGACTAGAAATTCACTTTGGTAGTAGTTGACGGTCAATATCGAGTTAATCACTGCATCGGATAAATACAAAACTAGCCCTATTGAAAACCACACTCCTAACAATAGCCACGTCCACTTAAACATCTGTGTTGCAGTCTTGTTATTTTTGGACGCCGAAAGTTCTAAATCTCTAATTTTGCTGTTAATTTTTGATGTGACTTCATACAAAGTAGACTGCAAAGAATCTCTGATTAAATTCAAATCGTTGTCGAGGTTTATGCACTGCTCGGATGTGCTTTTGTCAACACTCACGTTTTGGAGTTTGTTGCGGTGCCCAGCCAGTTTATTGCCAAGGGTCTGATCCCATTCTTGCAGCCGCTCTACTGTCAAATACAAAAGTTCCCTATTCGCATCTAACAAGCTCTGACAATCTAGAATCGACTTAACTAACTTGCTCAAATTGTTAATATGCTCGTCTACAGTATTTTGGTATTCCCTCTGTTTCTCTGACAAGAAATTTGCCATTGCGACATCATCGCCGCACAGCGACACAGCATCAGAATACACGCCGTCAATTTCCTTTTTACCTAGATATAGTGAGGCTTTGCACTCCTCAATTTCGGGAATGGTCAGAGATTCTAAAGACTGATGTTCTACATGAAATTTATATAGCAGCGCTGTCATAATTTGCGCCGATTTTCGGTCTAGCCGATCTTGGTAAGGTTCTAAAATAATTGCCGCTCGATTTTTGATCGCCGCCTCTGGGTGGTGCAGGAACTCAAAAACTTTGGCAACTATTTGGGAAAATTCCCATTCCTTAAAATTATTTTTCGCCAGATCCAAAAAGTTTGTGATGGCTGCATCCTTTTCGGCATGAAATTTGTACCCATTATCCGTAATTGCGATCGCAGGAAATACGCGATCGACCCAAAACAGATATTCCTCGCAATCCATTAACACACCCAGCAGCAGCCAGCTAGGGCCGTATACCCAAAAATCGAGACAATTCTCGTATTCCTTACCGCTGTCCATTCTGCTGTTGTCGTTCAAAGCAAATTTATTGCTGGCTAACAGTTTAATTTGTTCTTCTACAATCCGCTGCTGAATTTCTGCTGCATTAATTGTGACATGGCCAGCAGATTCCTTACCTTGTGCTTGCCATTCATCCAACAAAATTGACTGAATGCTAACAGCAGCACACCACCGAATTAAAGGAGTCGCTCCCCCTAGCGCTTCCTGTTCCAACACCGCTAGCTTATTTTCGCTAAAATCACTTGATACAGGTTCCTCACTTGATATAATACCCTCTCGCACCTTGCCCAATGCTTGAATTGCCAAAGCCCGAAACAGCAAATTTGGATGCGGTTTTCTAGCGGATTCTGGTATATCTTGCCCTAATATTCCGCTTTTGGGTACGTCCAGAACTTCAGCAAAAGGAGCGATTCCGCATTGTTGCAAGATGCCTTCAACGGTGTTTATTCTTTCCCAAGGTTGAGTATATTTGGTGAGACTGAAGATGAGCGCTGTGTCGCTGCACTCCATTGACTCAGGGATGCTAGTGCGATCGAGTTTCCAGAGATTGCTTGTCATAATTTGTCGCCATGACAATTGCTAGATCTTAACGTCGTTGTCCGATGCTGAATGCAACTCTACATCTACTGCTGCTTTTTGTCAATATTAGTCCCGAACGGTATGGTTAGTTAATATAGCAATCCTAAATGATTCAGATAAATTTGTAGGGGTAGCGCCCCCGTGCCTACCCCCTATCTATCCGGTTCTTCACGAGGGGTAAGAGCCCCTACAATAATTACACAAATGATTTAGGATCGCTATAAAACCGATATTTTCTATAGCAACCGAGTTGAGCAACGCAAATATCTGTCGGCGACTAGGTATATAATTTTACACAAATCCGATAAAATGTCTAATTTGCAGGCTATTTTTTTTGACTCGAATCAACCTAGGATGCTGCTTTCTTTTTCGGGAGTTTTAAAATTTTGTCTTTCGCCATTTTGTCAACGATTACATCGCTGATAATTTGAGCTCCGTGGGAGGTAAAGTGCAGACCATCATTAACTTTTACATAACCTCGCTTGCCGGATTTGTCAGCAACTACGGGGACAAAATTCCCTGCTTCAGCAAAAACATCCCAAGTAGAAATAAATTCTATTTTTGATGAAGACTTGCTAGCATTTTTATAAATGTTGTTCATAATGGGAAAAGCTTTGAGATACGAAGATTTGTTAGATATCGATTGACCTACCCAATACACTTTTTTTACGGTGGAAGAGCCAAGTAATTTGGCATATTTATCTACTCTTGCTTGATAAGCTTTTTGCCATTCTGGGGTTAGAATAGCCCGATATTTTCCTTGGTTATCGGTGATATCTTGAGTGTCATTGCCTCCGAACAAAATTATTACTACGTCTGGCCCGTAATCCTGGATGATTTGACTGGTTCTAGCGTACCAGTCATAATAATCTATCCGATTTAATCCGCTCGATACTTTGTAGTCGATTTTGGTATTTGAGATATTGTATTTTTCTTTAAGAGTGTACTGGAGTTGAGTTCCTAAATCGAACATTACGGAATCTCCAATAAATAAAAATTTGCGATAAGCTACGGTTAGTTTTGGTTTGGATGGAGTGGGTTTCTTGGCAGGCTTTGGGAGGATGACTGCCGATTTTGTTGCGGTTTTGACCGGAGTTTTGTCGGGCTTCTTGGAAATGCTATCGAAGTTAATATCTTTGATTTTGCTCCAAAAATCTTGTTCGGATTTCCTGAAACCGTCTATTTCGATCTGGCGCGCTGCTTGTTTGATTTCGGTACTGGCTAAAGGAGTTGAAGAAAAGCTTTTCAGAAATAAGGATAAGTTGGAAAATATTAAGGTGAGAATTACAGAGGTAACTATCAACAAAATTTCTCGGTCTTTCATAAGAAGTTATTTGTTATTTGTTATTTGTTATTTGTCATCATAAAGGAAGGAGAAAGAACGTAATAAGATAAAAAAAGTCTTTTTTGTGCTTTATATATAGCAGTTCTCAAAAAAGCCAGGTATGCCCTATTCCCTATTCCCTATTCCCTATTCCCTATTCCCATGAGTGAGAACTCGAAAGGCTATACTTGTTTGTTAGAAGTTAAAGTAAATAAAAGGCGGGACGGTACTGGGGCCTAACATTAAGATAGCATACACGAGCAGGGAAACTAAGACAACCCGAAAGAATAGGTTTTTTAATGACAATATTGTTTGCAATACTTGCGAAATGCGATCGCCCCACAGGTTGATTGCGCCAATGACTGCAATTACTAGATACAATTGCCAAAAGTTGAATTGAACAGTTGCAGCGGAAAAACGAAAAATCCCTTGGAAAAACCTCATTGCAGTTTCCCAGTTGGGCGTGCCGAAAAATACCCAGCTACAGGTAACAAAGGTAAAGGTTAACAACCAATTGCAAAATTTGGCAAATCTCGGAAAGGCATAGTCTAATTTGAAATGGATAGCTTGGGGAATATCTTTAGATAGATGGTTGACAATCAGTCCTAAACCGTGGATTGCTCCCCAGAAAATAAAGTTTAATCCTGCACCGTGCCAAAATCCGCCGATCGCCATTGTTATCAGTAAATTTACGTACTTCCGCAATTTGCCGTATTTATTACCACCTAAGGGAAAGTAAAGGTAATCCCTCAACCACTCGGAAAGACTGATGTGCCACCTTTTCCAAAATTCTTGCAAGCTGAGCGATCGGTATGGCATATTGAAATTGGCGATCGGTTTGAAACCCAGCAAGCAAGAGATACCGTTAGCTAAATCTGAGTAGCCGCTGAAATCTACGTAAATCAAACAAGAATAGGAAATTGCCGCCAGGATTAAATCTATGCTGCTGTACTGCTGGGGGACTTTGAATGGTAGTTGAGTGAAATTAAACAAAAAGCTCGCTAAAGTATATTTTTTAAAGAGTCCCGACAAAATCAAAACGATAACTTCTTCGATTTTATAGTCATATTTATTTGGTGAATTTAGCTGCGTATAAAATTCGTGAGGGCGGGAGATTGGGCCGGAGGCAATTTGGGGAAAGTAGGTAATGTAGGTGGCGTAGTCTATAAATTTAGGACAGGGAATTTTTTGTTGGTAGCAGTCGATTAAATGAGAAATTATTCTAAATGTGTAGAATGATATGCCAACGGGGGCGATTATTTGTAATATTTGAAAATTGGCGGGAATTTTGAGCTGGTTTAGTATCTCAAATAATGAGGTTACAAAGAAGTTGCAATATTTGAAAATGCCGAGATTGACAATGTTGACAACTATGCCGAAGATAAAGGCAAGTTTTGGCTGTTTGCTGCGATCGACTGCTCGGAGAATGATATAATTGTAGACTGTACTTAACATCAGGAGTCCGAGAAAGTCTAAGCTCCAGAAAGAATAAAATAATAAACTGGAAATTAGCAAGACAATTTTATACAAATTGACCTTGGGCTTTAAGGAGAGGATGGCGCTAAAAATAATTAGGAAAAATACTAAAAATTGGTAAGTAGGAAATAGCATAGATGTCAATAAAGTAAAAATTTTAGTACATCAATAAAGAGGTTTGTAGTGAGGACTTTAGTCCGCAGAAATTGATGCGGACTAAAGTCCTCACTACGAACGAAGACATAATCTGGAAATTAGCAAGACAATTTTATACAAATTGACCTTGGGCTTTAAGGAGAGGATGGCGCTAAAAATAATTAGGAAAAATACTAAAAATTGGTAAGTAGGAAATAGCATAGATGTCAATAAAGTAAAAATTTTAGTACATCAATAAAGAGGTTTGTAGTGAGGACTTTAGTCCGCAGAAATTGATGCGGACTAAAGTCCTCACTACGAACGAAGACATAATCTGGAAATTAGCAAGACAATTTTATA
Source organism: Microcoleus sp. CAWBG58 (assembly GCF_020883045.1). Classification (NCBI taxonomy): domain Bacteria; kingdom Bacillati; phylum Cyanobacteriota; class Cyanophyceae; order Oscillatoriales; family Microcoleaceae; genus Microcoleus; species Microcoleus sp. CAWBG58. The sequence goes on from NZ_JAHRFA010000005.1 coordinate 59,619, forward strand.
CAAATTGACCTTGGGCTTTAAGGAGAGGATGGCGCTAAAAATAATTAGGAAAAATACTAAAAATTGGTAAGTAGGAAATAGCATAGATGTCAATAAAGTCTAATTTTTATCAATTCAATAAAAAGGTTGGTAGTGAGGACTTTAGTCCGCAAAAATTGATGCGGACTAAAGTCCTCACTACGAACGAAGACATAATTATGAGGTGGCAGCGCTGTGTCCGTACAGTATTATAGGTAATGGATAACCTGTATATTTTCATAAGTTCGATCCCCCGATCCGGTCGTACTACACAAATTTTTGCGGTGGATTGCGGGCTGTAAGCTTGTACAAGCAGTCAATTGTGTTGCAACTTCCGCGCTCGTTAACCGCACTCATAGATTCATAATCGTGTTTAAAGATTAAGATAGTTGTGAGACCATATATTAACGGATAACAACAGGAATCCCCTTGATTGCGAGGAACGAACGTGCAGCCAACAGACCCTAGCAAATTTACAGATGAAGCCTGGGAAGCCATAGTCAAATCCCAGGATGTAGCCCGCCGCTTTGCCAATCAGCAGCTAGAGGTTGAACATTTAGCGATCGCCATTCTAGAACAGCAAGCCCTAGCAAACAGCATTCTCAGCAAGGCCGGAGTCGATGTCCCCCGCTTGGCGCAGCAGTTAGATGCTTTTGCTAAACGACAGCCGAGAGTTGCCAATGCTGACCAACTATACCTCGGTCGCGGTTTAGAAGTGATGTTAGATGCTGCTGAGTCTGCCAGACAGGCTTGGCAAGATAATTTTATCGCCGTTGAACATTTATTAATAGGCTTGCTAGAAGATGAACGAGTTGGTAGGCGATTGCTGACTAGGGGCGACGGGCCGCCGGGCCGCCCCGGATACGATCGCAAACCGGCGCCCGGTACGATCGATCGCGCGAAACTCGAAGAAGCAATCAAATTAATTCGCGCTACTACCAAAGTCAAAGATCAAAAACAAAGCCAAAACCAAAGCCAAAGTCAAAACCAAAATTCTGACGCCAACTCCGACGCCCTCAGCAAATACGGGCGCGATTTGACAGAAGCTGCAAAAGCAGGCAAACTCGACCCAGTAATCGGCCGCGACGAGGAAATTCGCCGGGTAGTGCAAGTTCTTTCCCGCCGCCAGAAAAACAATCCGGTGTTAATTGGCGATCCCGGAGTCGGAAAAACTGCGATCGCCGAAGGTTTGGCCCAGCGCATTGTCAACGGCGATGTACCGGAATCTTTGAAAAATCGCCAACTATTCAGCCTCGATATGGGCAGTTTAATTGCTGGGGCAAAATTCCGGGGCGAATTTGAAGAACGGTTGCGATCGGTATTGCGAGAAGTTATCGATTCCGACGGGCAAATTGTCCTATTTATTGATGAATTGCACACGGTTGTGGGAACTGGTGGCGGCGGTAGTTCCGGTTCGGGAATGGATGCGGGAAATTTGTTGAAACCGATGTTAGCCCGAGGTGAATTGCGCTGTATCGGCGCTACAACTCTCGATGAATTCCGCAAGAATATTGAAAAAGATCCGGCACTGGAACGCCGCTTTCAACAAGTATTTGTCGGCGAACCGACTGTGGAAGATACTGTTTCAATTTTACGCGGATTGAAAGACCGTTACGAACGCCACCACGGGGTAAAAATTACCGATTCGGCGTTGGTAGCTGCTGCTACTTTGTCTTTTCGCTATATTTCCGATCGCTTTTTGCCGGATAAGGCGATCGACCTTGTAGACGAAGCGGCCGCCCATTTGAAAATGGAGATTACCTCCAAACCCGTGGAATTGGAAGGGATCGACCGCCGGGTGATGCAGTTGGAAATGGAAAAATTGTCGATCGAAGGTGAGGGAAAAGGTTCTCCCACCGCCACCATCAGCCCCCGCATCGAACGCATCAAAGCTGAGATTGACATTTTAAAAACCAAGCAAGAAAAACTATCTTCGCAGTGGTTGGGCGAAAAGCAGTTGTTGGATGCAATCAATAAATTGAAAGCCGAAGAAGACCAACTGCGAGTCCAAATCGAACAGGCAGAAAGAGCTTACGATCTGAATAAAGCGGCGCAGTTGAAATACGGTAAATTGGAGACTGCAGTGCGCGATCGCGAAGCCAAGGAAGCCGAACTTTTGAAACAGCAAGCTCAAGGTTCTTCGCTGCTGCGGGAAAAAGTTACCGAGGGCGATATTGCCGAAATTGTGGCGAAATGGACGGGAATTCCGGTCAATCGATTGTTAGAATCGGAACGCCAAAAATTGCTGCAATTGGAAAGCCATTTGCACAAGAAAGTTATCGGTCAAGAAGAGGCTGTAACGGCGGTTGCTGCCGCGATTCGGCGGGCGCGGGCGGGTATGAAAGATCCCGGTAGACCGATCGGCTCTTTCTTGTTCATGGGCCCCACAGGCGTCGGTAAAACCGAGTTGGCGCGGGCGTTGGCGGAGTTTTTGTTTGATAGCGATGATGCGATTATCCGCATCGATATGTCGGAATATATGGAGAAGCACAGCGTCTCCCGGTTAGTCGGAGCTCCCCCCGGATACGTCGGTTACGACGAAGGCGGACAACTTTCCGAAGCAGTGCGGAGACATCCTTATTCAGTGGTGCTGTTTGACGAAGTGGAAAAAGCGCACCCGGATGTATTTAACATTTTGCTGCAAGTGTTGGATGATGGCAGAATTACCGATTCTCAAGGCCGAGTGGTTGACTTTAAGAATACCGTTATTATAATGACCAGCAATATCGGCAGCGACCACATTTTAGAAGTGTTTGCTAAAAAAGGAAAAACCACCAAAAAACCCGCAAGTCGCAAGCAGGAACCAAAGGAGGTGTCAATTCCCAAGACTGATTATAAAGTTGCTGATGATGGTACTGTCGAGGTGTCAGCCCAGCGAGTCGATATCTCAGACAAGAGTGAAAAAGACAACAGTGAAAGTGAAGATTTACCGACTCAAGAACGGGAGACAGATCAAGAGTACGAACAAATGTTAAAACGGGTGATGACTGCTTTGCGATCGCACTTTCGGCCAGAATTTCTCAATCGAGTGGACGAGATCATTTTGTTCCACACTTTGAGCAAGACGGAACTGCGGCAAATTGTCAGCATTCAAGTCAAGCGAATCGAGCGGCTGTTGGCGGAACAAAAAATCACTTTGGAACTGTCCGATGCTGCGAAAAACCACATTACAGATGTTGGTTACGATCCAGTTTACGGCGCTCGTCCCCTGAAACGCGCCATCCAGCGGGAGTTGGAAAACCCGCTAGCTAACAAGATCCTCGAAAATGCGTTCATCGAAGGCGATACAATTGCGATCGACTGCGTAAATAACCATTTGCAGTTTCGCAAAAAAGACCCTCTCCCCGCGCTGGTAGGTAACAGTTTGTAGTTACATTTAGGAACAGGCTTTCTGGCCATTGGTGTTAACTTAACTTCCAAGGTACTCAGAGGCTGCTGTTTGGCGATTAAGACCAGATCCCCCCTAACCCCCCTTAGCAAGGGGGGGACAAGAATCTTCTCTTGCGTCAACCTCTACTCCCCTTTTTAAAAGTCTTCTCAAAGTCCCCCGACCTAAGGGGGATTTAGGGGGATCTAGCCTAGTCTATAAACGAGAGATACAACAGCTTTCTGGCTTAAGGGATAAGAATCTTCTCTTGCGTCAACCTCTACTCCCCTTTTTAAAAGTATTCTCAAAGTCCCCCGACCTAAGGGGGATTTAGGGGGATCTGGCCTAGTCTATAAACGAAAGATACAAAAGTTTTCTGGGTTAAGTTGACACCAATAACTTTCTGGCTTGTTCCACCAAAAAAATCTTCTTGTTTCCCAGAAAGCCTGGTAATTTAAAATTATGAAACAACCAAGTAGAATCACGCTAAATCCAGAAGTAATGGGTGGAAAACCCTGCATTCGCGGCTTGCGAGTCACTGTTGGCACAATAGTCGGACTGATGGCATCGGCACACTCACCGTCAGGCATTTTGCAGGCTTATCCCTACCTGGAAGAAGCAGATATATATGAAGCGCTTGCTTATGCAGCGTGGCGAGTTGAAGAAGTTGAAATTCCTCTCAAAATAGCGTTATTAAAAAATTAAAAACAGGCTTTCTGGCCTGTTCCACAAAAATTAATCTGCTTGTGGAACAGGCCAGAAAGCCTGTTATTCAAAATAGTTAAGCCTGCTGCTTAATATTACTAATTGCCCATCGTGCGGCTGGTGTAAGCATCCATGCTGTAGGCGGGAACGCGAACAGTGTAATCGATTTCTGTTCCAGTCACCGATTTTGCCAGTTGTTCAAAAGATTCATTGCTCCAATTGCGATCGTGAATGGGCTTAGACTGTTCTCCCAAAAAATATGCTTGAGTGCCAATTAAAGATGCTGCGACCCAACCGACGACCAAAAGAGCGATTACAATAGTCATTTTTGCTATTTCCTTAAACTTTTGTTGCTTTATGTAAATAAATGTAACAAAAGTTTACAAACAGCGTCAAGGCAGTGTATTGTCGTGCCAACCGTCCGGTAGGTAGTAAAAACCGTCCCTCCGACGGCTGCCGGAGAGGGTTCGAGGGGGAGAGAGGACACGGGGAAAGGATTTATATATAAGTATGTAGGGCGTGCACCGCCAAGCACGGGTCTGTAATACGGCGATCGAGATCCGAATTGTGAACTGTATCCGCAATAACAAATAAGATTGTTGATTTTATTTAGTTAAGATTTTATAAGTTTTGCGTTCATAAATTACGATTAAAACTCTACCACTGGCATGACGAATCGCGATAGAATTATGCGTTATGATTTATCAGTTTGGATTTTTCACTAACAAATCCAAATTACAAAATCCAAATTACAAAATCCAAATTACCATTCTCCCATAAAAATTATGCCAAACTCAATGTTAAATAACGATCCCTTGTGGTTCAAAGACGCCATCATTTACGAAGTACCAATTCGCGCTTTTGCAGACAGCAATGCCGACGGCATCGGCGACTTTCGGGGACTCACAGAAAAACTGGATTACCTGCAAAACTTGGGAGTAACAGCAATTTGGGTACTGCCATTTTTTCCCTCGCCGCTCCGAGACGACGGCTACGATACATCTCACTATACCACCGTCAACCCGATTTACGGTACATTAAACGACTTTAAAGAGCTTTTAGAAGCAGCGCACCAGCGCGGAATTCGAGTTATTATTGAGTTAATTGTCAACCACACTTCCGACCAGCACGCATGGTTTCAGCGAGCGCGGCGCGCCCCGAAAGGCAGTAATGAAAGAGATTTTTATGTGTGGAGCGATACGCCGGAAAAATATCAAGATGCTCGGATTATTTTTCAAGATTTTGAAACTTCTAATTGGGCTTGGGATGGGGTAGCAAAAGCTTATTACTGGCACCGTTTTTATTCTCACCAACCAGATTTAAATTACGACAATCCCGCCGTCCGCCAAGCCATCTTAGATGTGGTAGATTTTTGGTTGGAACTGGGAGTAGATGGACTGCGAATGGATGCCGTGCCTTATCTGTACGAGCGCGAAGGTACTAACTGCGAAAACCTGCCAGAAACTCATATATTCCTCAAGCATTTGCGAAAACACGTGGATGAGAAATTCCCGAACCGGATGCTGCTAGCTGAGGCGAATCAGTGGCCGGAGGATGCGGTTGAATATTACGCGGGTGGCGATGAATGTCATATGAACTTTCATTTCCCGCTGATGCCGCGTTTATTTATGGCTTTGCACATGGAAGATAGCTTCCCAATTAGCGATATTCTCCAGCAAACTCCGCAGATTCCTAATAATTGTCAGTGGGCATTGTTTTTGCGGAATCACGATGAATTGACGCTGGAAATGGTGAGCGATGAAGACCGAGATTATATGTATCGGGTTTACGCTCAAGATACTCAGGCGAGAATTAATTTGGGTATCCGCCGCCGCTTGGCTCCGCTGATGGGCAATAACCGCCGCCGCATTGAGTTGATGAATGCTTTGCTGCTGTCTCTTCCTGGTACGCCGGTGCTTTACTACGGCGATGAGATTGGGATGGGTGATAATATCTATTTGGGCGATCGCAACGGGGTGAGAACTCCGATGCAGTGGAGTAGCGATCGCAATGCCGGTTTCAGCCGCGCTAACCCGCAGCGACTGTACGCGCCGCCAATTGTTGACCCTGAATATCACTACGAATCTGTTAACATCGAAGCGCAGCGGGCGAATCCAAGTTCGCTCTGGTGGTGGATGAAACGCTTGATTGCTGTGCGCCAGCGCTTCCAAGCATTCGGCCGCGGCACTTGCGAGTTTCTGTACCCAGAAAACCGCAAAGTTTTAGCTTTTGTGCGTACTTATCAAGACGAACACATCCTCGTAGTCGCTAATTTGTCGCGCTTCGTGCAGACGGCAGAATTAGACCTTTCTCCGTTTAAAGGTGCTGTGCCGGTGGAGATTTTCGGGCGCGCTGAGTTTCCACCTGTTGGCGAATCACCTTACTTTTTGAGTTTGAGTCCTCACACATTTTACTGGTTTACTCTTACTCCTAAACCCGAAGAATTTTCGCTGCACGGTTTTAAGACAAACTTGCCTAGTTTGGCGGTAATCGGCAATTGGAAAACCGCTTTTGTAACAAGTCAATTAAGCGAGATGCTACTCTCTCTTTTACCAAACTATTTACGCAGCAATCGGTGGTTCATTGGGGCAGATAGAACGATTCAATCGTTGGAAATTAGTGAAATTGTTCCTATAGAATGTCAGAATAGTGCGGGGGAAGAATCTACAGTTTACATTCTGTTTTTGCTGTTGAATTATACAGAAGGTATGCCGGAAACTTACGTTTTGCCTGTAGGTTGGGAAGAAATTAAAGGCGATGCGGACGATCGCGCGATCGCGCGCCTGCACTTCCCTGAAAACAACGAAGTCGGGGTGCTATTTGATGCTGCTGGGGACAAAGGCCTGCTGACCGCGCTCCTGAGGGCGATCGGCAATTCTCGCAGTTACCAAGGTACAGCAGGTCAACTCCTAGGAATTGCCGATAAGATATTCAACTCAGACCAAGATTTATCGCAGCTAGAACCTCACCTGTTCAAAAAAGAACAAAGCAATACATCCGCAGCTTACGGCGATCGCTACGTGCTAAAAATATTGCGAAAAGTTGAAGAAGGAATTAACCCCGAATTAGAAATCGGACGCTTTTTAACCGATCGCAACCCAATCCAACACTACGCTCCAATTGCTGGAGCCTTGGAATATCACACAGCCGAAAAACAAGTAATTACAGTCGGAATACTACAAAAACTAATCCCCGATAGCAGAGATGCTTGGTCTTATACATTAGACACGCTGCGCGACTATTTTGAGCAAGTAATGACAGTAGAAGCCAAGCATTTAGGCGATAATTTATCTACAGCCCCCGAAAACTATTTACCCAGCGCTTTGACCGGACAAATGCGACAGTCAAACTCGCTAGTAGTGGATTTATCTCTAGAAATTCCCGCCTTAGCTCGCGAACTAATCGGCTCTTACTTAGCATCAGCCGAACTTTTAGGTCAGCGGACAGCGGAACTTCACCTCGCTTTAGCTTCAGACACAGAAAATCCGGCTTTTGCTCCAGAAAACTTCACCTCATTTTACCAGCGTTCGATCTACCAACACATGAGAAATATGGCAGGAAGAACTTTGCTGCTGCTGAAAAAGCGAATGTCAAAACTGCCGCCAGAAGCGCATAAACTAGCACAAAATCTCCTCAACCGCGAAGAGTTACTCATGGAACGTTTCAAGTCTATTTTGAACTTGAGAATCACGGCGGATCGAATTCGCTGTCACGGGGACTTCCATTTCGGACAAGTTCTTTATACAGGTAAAGACTTCGTAATTATTGATTTCGGAGGAGAACGGAATCGACCGTTAAGCGAGCGGCGGATGAAAAGATCGCCCCTGCGAGATGTGGCGGGAATGCTACAATCTTTCAATTATGCTGTTACTTTGGCACTGCGAAATGAAGTTGAAAGCGGTATGATCCGCCCTGAAAATCTTCCGGAGATGCAGCAGTGGGCGAACGTTTGGCACCGCTGGGTCAGCCTCACTTTTCTTAACAGCTATTTGGTAACAGCAGCCGATGCCAGTTTCTTGCCCAAATCGATACCGGAACTACAAGTTTTGCTGGATGCTTACATTTTGGAAAAAGGGGTTGCTGAGCTAGCCTACGAACTCAATTACCGCTTGGATTGGGCGGAAATTCCGCTGAAGCGGATTGTGGAATTGTTGAATGTCAATCGCAAGCCGTAGTTGATTTTTAAGTAGTAAGTAGGGTGCTTGTGGCGCACCTTACATTAACTCGTTTCCTCAAAGGTTTGTAGTGAGGACTTCAGTCCTTCTTATTGCGGACTGAAGTCCTCACTACAAACCAATCTTATTTGTCAGCTTTGTGGAATCGCTAGCGAGACTCTGGCAATATATAATACGCATCTGGCATTACTTAAAATAGAGAGCTGCTTCATATAAAACTTTTTCTTGATGAGTTAACAAAGTGCAGTCAGAAAGCGGGTAAGCGACACAGGTAACAGCGTAGCCAGCTTGCAATTCTGAGGGCTTCAAAAACTTTTGTTCGCTTTGGTCGATTTCACCGCTAAGTAGTTTGGCAACGCAAGCAGAACACTCTCCTTGCTTGCATCCATTCGGCAAGCGGATGCCGGCATCTTCTGCCATATCTAGGATATACTGGTCGTCCGGTACTGCGATCGTGCGATCGAGCGATCGCTCCTCATTCACCAGCCGAACTTGATAAACTGCCATTTTTTCCTCTGGACTAAAGTTGTAGGGTGCGTCAGACGCATTTCTAGGGTGATGATTCAAATTCTTGGATCTGACGCACCCTACTTATTATGTTAGTTGTAGGGTGCGTCAGACGCATTTCTCGGGTGATGATTCAAAGTCTTCGATCTGACGCACCCTACTAATTCTAGTAGACTAACTTTTGTATATCTAGACAAGTGCTTCTTGATAATCTAGATTTTCATCCAGATAAATAGCGCGAATATCCTGCGGCAAATTTGACTCTAAAGTTTGATATCCTTTTTGCAGCAAAGCCTTAACTTGAGCGGGTGAAATAGCTTCACCTTCAGCTTGCAAATAAGCTGCAATTCGAGTTTCGCTCCAGCGGAAAGTCTGGGCCATCAACACAACTAAACGGGGGAGTGGCGCCAACAATTCTAAGGCTTGTCTGACGTAACACCAGAGGGGAGGCGAAGCGGATTGCAAAGAGTAGTGAATCGACTCAACTGGGGGTAATTCGGCTTGATTGATGCAAACAGCGGTGACATTAATCAGCCAATTTTGGAGACTGAGATTGTCGCTATCCGGAGCTTGGGTTTCGCGGCGCAAATCGAGGCCTCGGAGCTCGTGATAGATGTGTTGCCAGGTGTGGGCGAACAGGTAATCGCCTTGTACGGGCGATCGCACGGAATGGCGGATCAGGGAGTGTACAATTTGACCGTAGCGGCAAAAAATCGCCGTGAAGAAGCGACCCTGATCGGGATGGTTTTGAAACAGGGTCAATAATTCCTGATCGCTGTGATGGAACAGGGATGTGACCACAGGGTGGTTGAGTTCGGAAAAAACAGGTGCTTGCACAATTGTTCTGTATAAGGTTTTAGGTATCAATGCTGTTGCAGCCCGATTCTACACTACGATCTACATTTGATGCAACTGCTGAAAAACTGTTTATATTTAAGTCAATTAATTATATAATGGAGTTGTAGGTGATGCTGCATTAATATCAATTGATACATATAAACTCTATGTATCCAGCGCACCTAAAAATATAATTAGTTATTTCAAGGATCGAGTGTTTGTATGTCTAGCATTAATACTGGTATAGAATGGTGCGATCGCACGTGGAATCCAACAACTGGCTGCGACAAAGTCAGTCCCGGCTGCACCCATTGTTATGCAGAAGCATTAACAAAAAGGTTTCACACTAATTTTCCTAACGGGTTTACTTTAACGGAATACCCAAAACGTTTGAACGAACCTAAGACTTGGCGAAAGCCTAGTCGCATTTTTGTTAACTCAATGAGCGATTTGTTCCACGAAGATGTTTCTATTGAGTTTCTGAAACAAGTTTTTGAGGTAATGCGTGAAACTCCTCACCACATTTATCAAATTCTTACGAAACGACACAAACGTTTACTAGAGTTAGCGCCTGAACTTGATTGGTCTGATAATATTTGGATGGGGGTGTCTGTTGAAAATCAAAACTATGTTAACAGGATTGATTGTTTGCGACAAGTACCTGCAAAGGTCAGATTTCTATCATGCGAACCACTTTTAGGGCCTTTGCAACTCGATCTAAGGGATATTCACTGGGTAATAGTTGGGGGAGAGTCGGGGCAAAAATACCGTCCAATGCAGGAAGAATGGGCGCAAAGTATTCGGGATCAATGTCAGGATGCTGGAGTCGCATTTTTCTTTAAGCAATGGGGAGGTAGAACACCTAAAGCTGCTGGGAGATTATTGGATGAGAAAATTTGGGATGAGATGCCAGAAGCATGGAAGAAACATCAAAAAAGATGGCTCAAATAACTACCCTTAATCCCTGTTGAGTAAAAAAAATAAATTTTCTTACAGATACTGTTGGATATTCGTATCATTTTTTAAGCCTAAAGTGGCTTTTTAATGTGTAAGGCTTTTTCTGCTTAGAAGGATTTTTGATTTCTATCAGTTGTTCTGTGTACAACCAATCTAAAACATCATTGTTGTAATGAGTTCGCTTTAAACGTCCTATGTCATTCATTTCTAATATTAGATGAGTAATTGCATCCTCAAAAGATATCCAATCATTAAGCTTGCCCAAACTTTTGATAGCTTGAGTTTTTATTTCAGCTAATCTTTTCTGCTGATCTGAATTCCATTCTTTTTCTAAGAATTTTTTAATTCCTGTGTGACTGTCCTTGAAAAATAGCAATCTTTCCTCCTCCCAAACGAAATCGTTCAAGAAACTTCCAAAAGCTTTTTTGGGGTGATTGCTACCTACTACAATACTATATTTTGGTCTGGGATCACTGTAGCTTTCTTTAATTTCAAAACTGGTTGCTCCTCTAAACCCTGCTTCTCTTTTCATTCTTTCCTTAAAATATTCCAGTGCCCATTTTTCAAATTGTTGAGGTTGATCTTTAAGTTCTAGCCACTTTGGTTTCCAATCTTGGTCTGAATTGACACCTAGGAGTTTAGTCAAGTTTTTGATATAAGTTTCAGCAGTTTTTTTCTCTTTTATGCTATCATATGCGGTTTTATGATGCCCCGCATGGCGAGCTACTGCACTGTTGTGAAATAGTATAAATAGCTCTCCTTTATTCTGACGGACATAATTTCCTATTTCATATATATGTTCAAAAGTAACTCCTTTGACAGCAAAAGTGTCAAGAAAAAATAAAGTAGGATAGCTGTTCAAATCATTCATCACCTCTGGAAAAGCCACCTCAAATTTTTGATTTTCATAAACTTTATAAAACAAATCTTTGCCGATATCTCGACAGTTTTCTTGAAGCTGTTGATTAGACGCCGCTTCAGCCTCTACAAAAAAGCATCTTAAGTTTACTCGTTTTTCTTGACCAAAAAGGTTAGCACATTTTAGAGCTATTAAGGGTGAACCATCTGTATTTTCAAAGTTATGTTGATACTTTGTCCAAAAATTAGAATTATTTACAAAATCTTCAATTCCAATTCCTTCTTTATATTTCCCGGTACCGGCAAAACCATCAACATAGTTGATATGATCGGATTGATAGTTTCCATCACCTCCAAGATTATAGCAAAATGCTTGTAGGTATTTAAGCAGTATCCGATGTTTAGATGCTGACCAGTCTCGTTTGCGTTCAAAAAAGTTTTCTGAATTTTCTGGTTCTTCTGAAAATAGAGATAATTGCTTTCCTTCCATTTTTTATATCCCTAGGTAAAATGCTATAATGAACATTAATGTAGCATAAAAGTTACGAGATGAAAAGAGTTAGAGCAAAGTTATGTTTTACTCGGACACTCCAAACCCCCCACCTCCGGGGGTTTCGATCGCAAAAACATCACCGCGATCCATCTCAACACTCGCGGTACTTCCCAATTCCTCCACATTTCCATCAAATCTTTCAACATAATTTCGCCCAACTTTCCCGGCTTCACCTCCTTGCAAACCGCAGGGAGAAATCACCCGCCGCCCCGATAAAATTCCCGCCGTCATCGCTTCCAGAAACCGCATCCGCCGCACTGTTCCATTTCCGCCGCGATGATTTCCATTTCCCCCGCTATTTTCGCGGATTGCAAAACTTTCTAACAACACCGGAAACCGCCATTCCAACACTTCTGGATCGGTTAAACGCGAATTAGTCATGTGAGTTTGCACCGCATCTGTGCCGTCGAAATTTGCACCAGCACCCGAACCGCCGCAGATTGTTTCATAATATTGATAGCGGTTATTTCCAAATGTGAAATTATTCATGGTGCCCTGAGAAGCTGCGATCGCACTTAGCGCACAATACAAAGCATCCGTAATATTCTGCGATGTCTCGACATTTCCCGCCACCACCGCCGCCGGATAGCGCGGATTCAGCATACAGCCAGCGGGATTGATGATTTCGAGAGGCTTCAAACAACCCGCATTCAGAGGGATATCGTCATCTACCAAAGTGCGGAAAACATACAACACAGCCGCTTTACACACCGCAGCGGGAGCATTAAAATTGTTAAATTGTTGGGAAGAAGTGCCAGTGAAATCGATTTTCGCACTGCGCGCCGACTTGTTAATTGTAATAGCTACCTTGATTTCTCCGCCGCTATCCATCGGATAAGTAAATTCGCCATCACTCAAAACCTCAATTACTCGGCGCACAGATTCTTCAGCATTATCTTGCACAAAACCCATATAAGCTTGTACTGTTTCCAAGCCGTAATGTTCTACCATCTTGACAAGTTCTGCTAAACCGCGATTGTTAGCTGCAATTTGGGCTTGCAAATCTGCGATATTTTGTGCGACATTGCGAACCGGAAAATCCCCGGCTGTCAGAATTTGTAGTAATTCTTGTTCTCGAAATTTGCCTTCGCTAACTAATTGAAAATTGTCAAATAATACGCCTTCTTCAGTTACAATTATACTGTTGGGAGGCATGGAACCGGGAGTGATGCCACCGATGTCGGCGTGGTGTCCCCGCGACGCCACATAAAATAAAGGAAGCGAGGAATTATGATTAAATACTGGAGTAATTACGGTGATATCTGGTAAGTGCGTGCCGCCATTGTAGGGATTGTTAGAAACATAAACATCGCCCGGTTTAATTTCATGAGCTTGGGCTAAGATTAAAGCTGCAACACTTTCGCTCATGGAACCGAGATGCACGGGAATGTGCGGTGCGTTGGCAACTAATTGCCCGTTTCCATCGAAGATTGCACAGGAAAAGTCGAGGCGTTCTTTGATGTTGACTGAGGAACTTGTATTTTGTAAAGTCACTCCCATTTGTTCGGCGATCGCGCGAAACAAGTTATTAAAAATTTCTAGTAAAACTGGATCTGATTTAACCGCAGATGAATGGGTTTTAACTGCATTCATCGGCGCGGATATGCGGTTCAAAATTAAGTCATTGTTTTCGGTAATTTCGCCTTCCCAACCCGGTTCTATGATATTAGTTCCAGTTGCTTCGACAATCATCGCCGGGCCCGTAATGCAATCGCCCGATCGCAAATCGTCTCTTTGATAAACAGGCGTTTCCCGCCACCCGCCAGCAAGATACATTTGCACTGTGGAAATTGGTGGCACAGGCAAGATGCCCGTGCCACCAGATGGGGAACTTGTAGAATTATCCAGTACATCCATGGTTTGTACAACTTCCACCGAAACTGCTTCTACAATTAGCGCTTTTTCCGGCATAATAAAACTGTAACGCTGTCGGTGCAATGATTCAAATTCAGCCTGCATTGCCTCAAGACTTTCAGCAAAATTAACAGCCAAAACCGAATCACTTCCCTGATATTTTAAATGCAGCTTGCGAATAACTAAAACCTCTGCTTCCTCTTCCTCTGCGCCCTCTGCGCCTCTGCGGTTCAATTCCCCCTTTCCCTCCGCTTCCAACTGCACTAAAATCTGACTTAACTGAGACAATAATTCTGGATTCAAAAGTTGCTCGATCGCCCTTTCGCGCATAGCCCGCACATCAGCCAAACCCATACCGTAGGCGGATAATACCCCCGCGTAGGGATGAATGAACACCCGTTTCATGCCCAAACAATCGGCGATCGCACAAGCGTGTTGGCCGCCCGCACCCCCAAAGCAGCACAAGGTATACTCCGAAACGTCATAACCGCGCTGAAGCGAGATTTTTTTGACCGCATTAGCCATCTTTTCCACCGCGATCGCCAAAAAACCCTCGGCCACCTGTTCCGGTGTCCTCTCGCCCCCAATTTCCCCTGCTAACTGCGTAAATTTTTGCTTGACTGCGTCAGGCGCGATCGGCAAATCTCCCGTCAATCCAAACACTTTCGGGAAAAAATCCGGTTGAATTTTGCCCAACATCACATTACAATCAGTCACCGTCAAAGGGCCGCCCTTCCGATAGCAAGCAGGGCCTGGATTTGCGCCCGCAGACTCCGGCCCGACGCGGTAGCGCGCGCCGTCAAAAAACACGATCGAACCGCCACCGGCTGCTACAGTGTGAATTGCCATCACGGGCGATCGCAATCTTACCCCGGCAATTTCTGTCTCGAATTCGCGTTCGTATTCACCGTTAAAATGGGCAACATCTGTCGAAGTTCCGCCCATATCAAAGGTGATGATTTTGTCAAAACCAGCCTTTTTACTCGTTTGAACCGCACCGACAATTCCCCCAGCCGGGCCGGATAAAATACTGTTTTTTCCTTGAAATTGGGCGGCGTCTACTAAGCCACCATTCGACTGCATGAACATTAATTGGGGGAATGGGGAATGGGGAATGGGGAATGGGGAGGACGAGGTAGGGGATAATTGGCTGGTTATTTGTTCGACATAGCGGCGTAAAATTGGAGATAAATAAGCATCGACAACCGCAGTATCTCCCCGATAAATTAGTTTCATTAAAGGGCTGACTTCGTGAGATAGTGATATTTGAGTAAAACCAATTTCTCTGGCTATTTGAGCAACTTGTTTTTCGTGTGCCGAATAGCGGTAGCCGTGCATAAAGACGATCGCACAACTGCGAATTCCGTCATCGTAGGCTTGCTGCAAAGCCGGAATAAAGTCATGATTGACAGCAATTAACTCTTCACCTCGGGCGCTGTAACGTTCTGCAACCTCAATAACGCGATCGTACAACATCTCGGGCAGCAGAATGTGGCGGGCGAAAATATTCGGGCGATTTTGATAGCCAATTCTCAGCGCGTCGCCAAAACCTTTAGTAATTAACAGAATAGTGCGATCGCCCTTACGTTCCAGTAAAGCATTTGTCGCCACCGTCGTACCCATTTTAATCGCTGCAATCTGATCCGCCGGTATCGATTCCCCCGCCCCAATCCCCAAAATATCGCGAATTCCTTGTACTGCTGCGTCAGTGTAGCGATCGGGATTTTCCGACAGCAGCTTGTGAATAACTAACCTACCGTCAGGCTTTTGGGCAACAATATCAGTAAAAGTGCCACCGCGATCGATCCAAAATTGCCACGAAGTGCGATCGGGAAAATCAGCATTCATATCTTTTTCCTAAATCTTGTTATTTGAATAAATCAAAAGTATTCAACCAAATCATCTAAAAGTCAATTCATAAAAATCACAACTTCAGATTCATAAAAATCAGATATTTTGCTCCCTCTCCTTCTTCTTTCTTCCTTCGCACCCTAGCGCTAACGCGCGGCTTCGCCTAAAGCGTCTTCGCGGTTCGTTAAAAACCAGTTTTTGCACCAATGTCAACCGGCGGGGATTTTGGGTGGGTGGGGGCGGGTTTATTTAACCTGTCTGTATCATTTAAGCCTGTTGGTGAACCCGCCCCTACAGCTAATTGAAAATGGTACAAAATCTCAGTTAACATAAAATTGCTATAAATCTCGAATAGCCTCAACCAGACCCCCACAAACACCCGCCAAAAAATCCAAATCCAAAGTCTCAATTTTATCGCTTGCTTGATGATAGTGCGGATTGCGCATATTAGCAGTATCCGTCACCATAATCGCCGGATAATCATTATCCCAAAAAGGAGCGTGATCGCTGCGGCGAGTATCGGGAACAACTAAACCTCGATTCGGCACGGGAAGCCACTCGCACAACTGACCGGATTTGCGAATTTTACGACTCAACTTAATCATATCTCGAACCGTCCGCAAATTGCCAATTAAAGCAATAAAATTCCCACAATTAGGATAAAAATATTTCAAACCCGCCGGATAGCTTTGAGAGTTGGGATTGGAATTGCAATAACCCAACATTTCCAAGGAAATCATCAACCGAATAGACTGTTGCTGTTGCTTTAATTTAGCTGCATGGTGCTTGCTTCCAAAACAGCCGTATTCTTCCATATCGAAAGCGACTAATTGCACCGGATATTTGAGGGGACGCGATGCAAACTCTGCCGCCAATTCCAGCAAAACAGCAACACCCGTAGCATTATCATCAGCCCCATCCGTACCGGGCACAGTATCGTAATGAGCACCTATAATAATCGGCAAATTTTCTTGCTTCCCCCCCTTAGCAAGGGGTGATTCTTCTTGCTTCCCCCCCTTGCTAAGGGGGGGATTGAGGGGGGGTAAATCCAAGATAAAATTGTAATGAATTCCCCCGCGCACCGCAAAATCGTCGGTTTCTACAGTGCCCCACTGTCCCAACTGTTCGCGAATGTATTGCTGCACATAGAAGTACCCTGCGGATGCCAAGTAAGGATTGCGATCGCGTACAATTTGAATTAGGTGGCCGTGCAGGCGTTCTTTTAGATCCATTTGCGATCGGAGATACAATGAGTACATTCAGATTATAGGAGATGAAATGATGATTAAAGAAATCAGAATCAAAAATTATAAGTCTATTCAAAAGCTGAAGCTAGAATTAGGACGAGTCACCGTACTGATTGGCGAAAATGGCTGCGGTAAGAGCAATATCTTGGAGGCGATCGCCCTGGCTTCGGCGGCTGCTAGTGATAAACTGGATAACGAGTTTCTTGCTGCACGGGGGATTCGGGTGACAGAACCTCGATTTATGCGATCGGCTTTTGAAAAAGATAATCTTACTAAAGATATCAGCATTGAATTAAGACAGAATGATCGAGAACAATTTAGTTGTATTTTACAAAATGATAATTCTCCCTATTCTCAGTGGATTAGTAAAAACTTTTTTGGTAATTCTGAAACTTCCGTAAAGAATGCTGTCATGCTGATTCTTCAAAAACATGGGGGAATAGACAAATTTACATCTGTCTTAGAAGAAAAAACAGAGTTGTCAGAACAAGAATGGTTGAGTTTCAAAAAAGATGCCGAATCATTCATTCCAATACTTGATTTAAATCAATTTATCATTTACTCTCCTGAAAACCAAGCATTGCGAACTTTTGAAAAAGAAGGGCAAATTCAACCGTTAGGCATTAATGGTGAAGGTTTGTTTAAACTTATAAATATTTTGAATGCAGATAACCAAGATAAACTCAATCAAATCAAAAAAAAGCTGCGATTGATAGATTGGTTTAAAGATTTTGAAATTCCTCAAAATCTATCAGCGATGCAAACTTCTCTCCAAATCACAGATAGGTACTTAGATACAGATTTAAGTTACTTTGACCAAAGAAGCTCGAATGAAGGATTTTTGTTTTTACTTTTTTACTTTACCTTGTTCATCAGCGAACTCACACCTAAATTCTTTGCAATTGATAACATTGACGCTTCTCTTAACCCCAGATTATGCCGCCGATTAATCGAAGAATTAGTGGAACTAGCAAAAAAGAATGATAAACAAGTCATCTTTACAACTCACAACCCAGCAGTTTTGGATGGTTTGGATTTAGATGATGATGAACAGCGGCTGTTTGTAATTTCCCGCAACCAATTAGGTTATACTAAAGCTAGACGTATTCTCAACCCCAAACCTTTGGATGGACAAGAACCTGTAGATTTATCAGAGGCATTTTTGAGAGGCTATATCGGCGGACTTCCTAAGAATTTTTAATATGATTATTTTTGGATTAATTACAGAGGGACTTACTGACCAAATTGTAATTGAGAATATTTTAGCTGGATTTTTTAATAGTCCCAATATAGAGGTAGAACCTCTTCAGCCAAAAATAAATAAAGACAATCAGAATAAGTCACAATTCGGCGGTTGGACTCTAGTGTTTGATTATTGTCATTCAAAAAAGTTTCAAGAATCATTTCGTTTTTTTGACTATATCATTATTCAAATAGATACTGATGTTTTGGTGGATTCAGAAAATTCTAATTATAATATTCCCAGTCGAGATGACAATGGTGATGAGTTGACTCCCCAGCAGTTGATAGAAAAAGTTATTGAAAAATTTAGACAAGTTATAGGTGAGGATTTTTACGATAAATATCAACAGAAAATCCTGTTTGCAATTTCTGTACATTCTATTGAGTGTTGGTTGCTCCCACTGTATTATACAGATAAGAAGAAAGCAAAAATCAAAAACTGTCTCAAGACGTTAAATAATGAGCTTTCCAAGAAACACAGGTTTACAATTGACAAGAATGCTAAAAATCCTGAATATTATCGAGAGATTGCCAAACAATATGCCAATCATAAATTTTTGATGCAGCATTATCAAGACAATCCCAGTCTAAAAACTTTTATAGAAGAGATTGAGAGTAGAAATATTCAAATTGTTGAAGAGGATGAGTGGTAACTATCTAGATTTTCATATCGTAGAATAGAAAATGATTTAAAAGTTAACAAATTCTGCCCATAGGAATTATCAATCGCATAAAATATAGAAGACGACACTGCCGTTTCGCTACCCAACTCCCTAAACTTCCGACTCCAATTCTGTAGCCCGAACTTGCACGGGAAATTCAACTGTATTTAAGTCCGACGACTCTAATAACTGCACTTCCTCTTCAGAATTGGCTGCACCATTCCGGCTTTTTCCCAATTTCTCGGCCAAAGTATCCCGCTGGTTAATCAAATAAATACTCACCAAAGTCAGCCCGACTCCCATCGATTGCAGCGGATTCAATACTTCGCCCAACAACAAATTCCCGAACAGCAAAGCAAAAATCGGAGTTAGAAACGTCAGAGAACTTAAACTCGTCAAACTGCCGCTTGATGCAAAGTAAAAGAATAAACCATAGGCGATCGCACTTCCGAACACTGTAGAATACCCTAAAGCCATCCAACCCGACAAATCGATATTCACAAACTGCCCCGACTCAGTAGCCGCCGAAATCGCCAACAACGGCAAACCGCCTAAAATCATGTGCCAGCCCGTCGCCACCACCGGATCGACATAACGGCAAACCCAGCGCACCAAAACCGTACCCACAGCCATCGACAAAGCCGCCAACAGCATCAACCATTCCCCGCCCTGAAACACACTTTCGATACCCGCAGAAACCTGCACATTTTCAGGATGAAACAGCCCCAAAATAAAGCCATCCGGCAACCCAATCAAACTGATGCCGATAACGCCAATTACCAATCCCAACCAGCCCCAAAAACCAATTTTTTCTTGAAACAGCCACAAACACAAAATCGCCACGGCTAGCGGTTGAGAATCAATCATCACTGAACCCAAACCCGCACCGGTTCTCGCCAAACCTTCGGCTAAAAAGCCTTGAAACAAAGTGCCGTCAACTAATGCAAACAGCGAAATCCACAGCCAAGCTTTCCAACCCTGCGGCTGCTGTTTTCCCATTAAAGCCGCCGCCAGCAACACCAACACGCCCGCAGGTACTAAACGCACGACTGCCACAAACAGCGGTGTCGTGTGCGGCATCACCCCTTTCATCGCTACCATCGCGGTTCCCCACAGGAAAAACGGCGCAATGAGCAACAGGGGGGCAAAGGGCAGTTTAGAATCGGTAAGTTTTAGCTGCATGGCGGAGGCTCCAAATAATTGATGAGAGTGGCGCTCTCGGGAATGATGTAGATTTGTTAAGCAATTTTTACAATTATATATCGAAGGTGGGTTAAGTGCGATCGCGCGGCCAGAAACCGGGTTTTTCACCCAGATATTTGCCTCAAACCCTGAATATCTGCAAAAAACCCGGTTTCTTGAGTCTCATCGCGCGGCCAGAAACCGGGTTTTTCACCCAGATATTTGCCTCAAACCCTGAATATCTGCAAAAAACCCGGTTTCTTGAGTGTCTTCCCTCTTCCCTCGGACTTCTTCCCTCGGACTTCTTCCCTCGGACTTCTTCCTGATGACTGACATCCGTTACATCCGTTACATCCGCTACATAATCCGTTGCCGAACTTCCCTCTTCCTTCTTCCTTCTTCCCTCTTCCTTCTTCCTTCAGATAAGGCACACTAGAAGTAAGATACAAAATTTCACATTGCCCGAAACTGCCCATGATTTGGCCATTCAAGCCCCGCTATCGCAAACAAATCGCCCGCATCGAAGTCACCGGAGGTATTGCCGGAGAAACCCGCAAACGATTTCTAGAAGCGCTCAAAACCGTTGAAGAGCGCAAATTTCCCGCCTTACTGCTGCGGATAGACAGCCCCGGCGGTACAGTCGGCGATTCCCAAGAAATTTACAGCGCCCTCAAGCGTTTGGGCGAAAAAATCAAAATAGTCGCTAGTTTTGGCAATATTTCAGCTTCCGGCGGAGTTTACATCGGCATGGGAGCTCAACATATTGTTGCCAATCCCGGTACAATTACCGGCAGCATTGGCGTGATTATCCGGGGTAACAATCTAGAAGGGCTGCTAGAAAAAGTCGGCGTTTCTTTTCAAGTGATTAAATCCGGGCCTTATAAAGATATCTTGGCATTCGATCGACAATTGACCGAGCCGGAACAGCAAATTCTGCAAGATTTGATCGACAGCAGCTACCAGCAATTTGTCGAAACCGTTGCCGAAGCCCGGAAACTCGACGTTGAAAACGTCAAAACTTTTGCCGACGGTCGCGTTTTTACCGGCCAGCAAGCCTTAGAATTGGGTTTGGTCGATCGACTCGGAACCGAAGAGGACGCTCGCCGCTGGACTGCCGAACTCGCAGGCCTCGATCCCGAAAAAACCGAATGCTGCACTCTAGAAAAACAAAAACCTTTCCTAAATCGCGTCTTGGGGAGTAGTCTGGATACATCCGGGCTTTCGGCTTACAAGAATTTGCTGGAATTCGAGCTGTCTACTAGCGGTTTACCGTTGTGGCTGTATCGCCCGTGATTAAATAGTCATTAGTCCTTAGTCATTAGTCATTAGTCCTTAGTCCTTAGTCCTTAGTCAGCACTCAGCAGTCAGCATTCAGCAGTCAGCATTCAGCAAATAACAACTAAAGATTGCCGATCGCAAATATATCGCAGCTAATAGCTCACAACAAACTAATAACTAATGACCAATGACTGATGACTAATGACCAATGACCAATGACTAATGACTTAATCATAAAAAATGGAGAATATTTGCGTGGATTGGCAAGTGCGGGCGATTCGCGGGGCAACAACTGCCAGCGATAATTCGGTAGAAGCAATTCGAGAAGCGGTGAGAGAACTGTTAGATGAATTAGAAACAAGAAATAATTTAGATCCGGAATTAATAATTAGTGTTACGTTTTCTGTTACCCGCGATTTGGATGCTGTCTTTCCGGCTGCGATCGCCCGCGAACGCTCCCGGTGGTGCAATGTTCCTTTATTGGACGTGCAGCAAATGCACGTCAAGGGTGCTTTAGAACGCTGCATCCGCTTTTTAATTCACATCAATTGGCCCGCACACCGCGAAATTTATCATCCCTATTTGCGCGGAGCTCAAAATTTGCGGCCCGATTGGAATTTAGCCGTTGCGGTTGCTGCAGAAAAATAAGAAAATCACTTTTTGATTCATTCAAGAGTAAACCCACCATGGCTGGTGGGTTTATTTTTAACTGAGTTATATCAAATCCGTTAACATCGTCCTGTATTTATCTCTCTCTTCCCTTTCTCTGTGTTCTCTGTGTTCTCTGCGGTTAAATCATTTCGATCCAACCGGAAACGATATTAGAAGAGGCAAATCTTTTGTGCCCTCCTTAGTAGAGGAGTAGAGGAGAATGTTTTATGAACAGAACAAATCTATTATCTCGGATTTCGACCGATCCGAATATATGTTTTGGCAAGCCCAGTATACGGGGACATCGCATCAGGGTTTCCCTGATTTTAGATTGCCTAGCTAGCGGAGCAACTATCGAATCAATTATTCAGCAGTATCCAAGTATAGAGCGAGATGATATTCTGGCTTGTATTGCCTACGGTGCTGAGGTAATCGATCAAAATAGCGAACATCAACATTTAGCAAGTCTCAAGCCAGATCGAGTGATTTATGCCGACTTTTCAGAAATGGCAAATGATACAGAATATCAAGCAGAAGCTTTGGTAATTTGTCAAGAATTTGAGGCGGTTGAGAGTAATTTGGGTCATGGCAGTTGCGATCGGCTGATTTGAAATAGGCTTCTCCAGCCGATATAGCGGTTATCAGAAAGATTCGCGGACGTTGTTGGGATGCGAGCCCTCTGAGTTTACTGGTTTTGCAAACTGTCTGTTATACCTCATCTTTTTGAGAAAGGCTATATATTTATTTTAGCTTACCTTTTCTGGTGGGGATTGGCTTAGATAAAAAACATAAAAAAACCGGCTTCTCGAAGAAACCGGATTTTTTGTCAATCAGTGGCTTTCTTGTGATGCAGCCTAATCCCTAAAAAGATGTCATATATAAAACTCCAAAAGTCCTTTTTACCTTCCAATATTCCCAGACTTTGAGGAGAACCCTTTTCATCTAACAGCGGCTTCACAGCTTCGTAGGCTGGCTTGTAATTGTACCAAGGAATTGAAGGCCACAAGTGATGGATCAAATGATAGTTCTGTCCCAAAATTAAAATATTCAGAATTGGACTAGGATATACTCTGGCATTTTTCCAGCGATCGCGCTCGTGAAACGGACGGTGCGGCAAATAATCAAAAAATAACCCCAAGGCTAATCCCACTACCAAAGCAGGAGAAAACCAAAAGTTCAGCACATAACCTAAATGGTCGTATTGAATTGAGAGATAAACCACTCCGATCACAAACAAACGGCTGAAAAACCATTCCCAAAGTTCGTATTTCCGCCACAGTTTGCGCTTAAAGAAGAAAATCTCGTGGTAAAAAAACCTCGCAGCAATTAACCACAGAGGCCCACCAGTAGAAACGTAATGGTCTGGATCGTTATCTGGGTCATTAACGTGGGCGTGATGCTGCATATGTACCCGCGTAAATACCGGGAAAGCAAAGCCCAACATCAGCGCGCTACCGTGTCCCAAAATAGCGTTAATTGTACGATCGCGGTGCGCCGCATAGTGAGACGCATCGTGAATCACGGTTCCAGCCATGTGCAACGCCAGCACGTTCAGGGAAAAACAACACCAATCCGGCCAGTCTCCGTACCAGTAACCCACAAAGGAAATCGCGATCGTCGCTAATGCACTCAAAAACAACAGCAGCGTCGGATTGAAGTCACCCGGAGGACTCAGAAACTCTTTCGGCACTGTCAGCGGCCGTCCTGCCTCCGACATCTTTGTTAACACTCCTTAATATTTCACACTTGCGTAGTATAAGATACAAGTCTGCCAATAGTAAAGTTTCGTGAAAAAACACAGTGCGATCGCCAGACACGATCCTCTGCATAACAAGCCAAGTATTGCTGCTGTGAAACGATCCCAATCCTCGATTAGCCACATAGCAAAGCAGCCAATTCAAATAAATGGGTATATCTGTATTTATGTCAACCCACAAAGCGGAAATAATTTCACAAAAGCCGATCGCACAGAAAAGATTATCGATCGGTAATAAACTCAGATATTCTAGAGAATGGTCAATTCCCGCTGTTTTGACCGTCGAGAAATTTTTAAGAATTAAGACGTGCGTCATTGCTTGTAGTAGTGAATAGCAAAAACTTAGCCGAAATTTAAACACTAAATCCTCCAGCCACCCCATCTCAATTCATGCAACCGCCAAAAGCCCTACGCCGAACAAAAATCGTCGCCACCATTGGCCCAGCTACTTCCGATCCGCAAGTCCTGCGAAACCTCATAGAAGCCGGTGCCACAACTTTGCGCCTCAACTTTTCCCACGGCACAGAAGAAGACCACCAGCGCAGCATTCGCTTAATCAGACAAACGTCCTTTGAACTCAACCAGCCAGTCGCCATCCTCCAAGACCTTCAAGGCCCGAAAATTCGTTTGGGGCGCTTTGAAACAGGCTCTATCGTTGTCAAAAATGGCGATCCTTTCATTCTCACAAGCCGTCCGGTACCAGGCACCGAACTCATTTCCTCCGTCACCTACGAACCCCTAGCAGACGAAGTTCCAGAAGGAGCGATGATTCTGCTAGACGACGGTAAAGTCGAAATGGTCGTTGAAAAAGTAGACCGCAATTCCCGTGAATTGTACTGTCGCGTTGTCGTTGGCGGCCCGCTTTCCAACAATAAAGGCGTGAATTTTCCGGGAGTTTACCTGTCAATTAAAGCGCTGACCGATAAAGACCGCAAAGATTTAATGTTCGGCCTCGACCAAGGCGTCGATTGGGTAGCCCTCAGCTTCGTGCGGAATCCCCAGGATATGCTCGAAATTAAAGAACTGATTGCCAGTGCGGGCAAGCAAGTACCGGTGATTGCTAAGATCGAAAAGCACGAGGCGATCGAACAAATGGAACAAATTCTCGCCCTTTGCAACGGCGTGATGGTCGCCCGGGGCGATTTGGGCGTGGAACTGCCCGCCGAAGACGTGCCGATTTTGCAAAAGCGCTTGATTGCGACTTCCAACCGCATGGGGATTCCGGTGATTACCGCTACCCAGATGCTCGACAGCATGGTCAGCAATCCCCGTCCTACCCGCGCCGAGATTTCCGACGTAGCCAACGCCATTCTCGACGGAACCGATGCGGTAATGCTTTCCAATGAAACCGCTGTCGGCAAATTTGCAGTCGAAGCGGTGGCGACGATGGCGAGAATTGCCGTCCGCATCGAGAGGGAAGGAATTAGGGGCAATATTAGAAATGTAGAAGATGTTGGTCGATCGATCACCAACGGCATCAGCCAAGCAGTCAGCCAAATCTCCGAACAGTTAAACGCAGCGGCCATCATGACGCTGACCAAAACCGGCGCTACAGCCCGCAACGTCTCGAAGTTCCGACCCAAAACACCGATTTTGGCCGTTACTCCCCACGTAGACGTAGCCCGACAACTGCAATTAGTATGGGGAGTCAAACCATTACTGGTGCTGGATTTGCCCTCAACAGGCCAGACATTTCAATCTGCCATTAATGTCGCTCAAGAAAAAGAGTTCCTGTGCGACGGAGATTTAGTAGTGATGACTGCCGGTACTCAGCAAGGGGTTGCCGGCTCGACGGATTTGATCAAAATTGAAGTAGTGACAGCAGTTTTAGGTAAAGGTACCGGTGTCGGTTTGGGAGCAGTGAGCGGCATGGCCAGAGTTGCTCGTACTGCTGCGGATGTAGCCAATTTCCACGCAGGAGACATTTTAGTAGTAGAACGCACCAGCGCCGAGTTTGTGGAGATGATTCGCAAAGCAGCCGGTGTGGTAACGGAGGAGGAAAGTTTGACTTCTCACGCGGCGATTATCGGCTTGCGTTTGGGCGTGCCGGTGATGGTGGGCGTAGAGAATGCCATGCGGGTAATTCGGGACGGCACGATGCTGACGCTGGATATGCAGCGTGGCTTGGTTTATTCCGGTGCCCGAGGTGGCTCACCAGACGGAGAACTTGCCGTTTAACAAGTTATGAGTTTTGGGTTGTGGAGTTTTTCATGAAATTCTACAGCTCATTGCTTTTTTGTTGAATTTGTGCTATAATTCATAATCGTCTTGCCGATGTAGCTCAGTGGTAGAGTAATCGATTCGTAATCGATCGGTCGCGGGTTCAAATCCCGCCATCGGCTTTGGGTTTTGTAAAGTGTCAAATTATTTGTCTGAATTGACAGATTGTTCTCCATCTTGAAAAATTAATATTATCACTTTGCGAGGGTTGAGCGTGAATGGATAAAGTGCGATCGCATGGTGATTAGCTTTCACTTTTATGGAGATATCTATCAGTCGTTAATTTCAAAAAAATCCTTAGATGCAAGTTCTGCTAACTTGGCACGTAAATCCTTGCGAATATTCTTCTTTTGCCTGTTAGTTAATTCATGAGGGGCTGATTCCTCGTCAAGCCCTGTGATACCAGAATGACCTTCAGCACCAGGGGAATAATCTCTAATACGCTTGCCATCGATTTCCTGAAACAGGTAAACCCAGATAACATTTAACAGGTTAGGATAGAGGTTTTCCCCAGAGTTAGCTTGAATTTGACAGATTTCATTAACTTTAAGGCGAAGAACTAATCTCCGAGGCGAGTTTGCCCCTAGGAATCTATAAGCTTGTTCAGGTGTTGTAAGAGAGTCAACCCAAACACTTAGGTGAGGTGGAACTGAGTTTTTATCGTTAGTTGACAGAGAAAATTCATCTTCCAATTGAATGGCTAAGATATTAGCCTTTTCTGTAAAATCTTTAGGTAGTCGAGCAAGTCGAAGGACGCAGTAAGCATCTGCGACTGGGGTTAAATTAGGTCCAGCCGAGTTCTTTTTAAACAACTTACTCAATAAAAAATGAAGCTTTTTCCAAGATATCAGTCGAAAAACCCTGTTCAAGTGTAGTATCTTCTCCCCAAACCTCTCCAGTCTTTCTATTACGATAGAAAAATTCTATTTCACCAGTCCCAAAGATTTCGCACTCTAAGTAGTGTTCAGATTCTGACCATGTGTACATGAAATTATCTTTGGAACCCGGACAAGCATCTGGCACTTCCAAGCATCGCCCTCTGGCTTCAAACAAACTTTTGAGTGCCTTCCACACAGACCAGGATAGATTGAGAACTCTTTCTGAAAAGTTTGCATCTCTTGCCTCTCTTACCTCATTTTTTAGTGAATCAAGATATAATCGAAGCCCCTGGCATCGTTGTCGCTGATGCTTTGTAGCCTCACTCTTTTTATCAATGGGCAAATAATTTGATAAATCAGTTATCCTAGGTGATAAAAATTTACCTCGTCGTTCTTGTGGAACAGATTGAGCCAAATTATACACAGCTATTTCATGGGTGGAATCTTTGACTTTCTCCTCATCAATATCCTTAATTTGGCCAGCATACATTATTGAACTGATGTCTCCCTGCATGGGACGATAAAGCGGATAATTTTTTCTAAGATCAGCATTTTGATCCTCAGCCCATATCTGTGCTAGTGAACGAGTTGATGTAGGCATTCGGACAGGAGTATTCGGATTTTTTCGTTGCCTATCAGTAAGTAAAGTAGTTGAGGGAATTGCTTGCTCTTCTCGTTCTTGTTTTTCCCATGAAGGTATAATCATAGTCATAGCTTCATTATCTCCGCTTCCAAATATTTGTCTGAATTCTTTGATCGGTTAAATCACTAAATGCCTGTACAATCCATTCATGTGCCTCGTTAAACCAACTTTCCATTGAATCCATAGAATTGTAATTTCCAATTCCACGCACAGTTAATTGAAATAAAAGAGTTAGATGGTTGTCAACAACTGCATTCCTGATCGATATATGTAATCTCCCAAATTCTTCGGGCAAGTCAAAAGTGGTATCCCAATCAATACCTTGAGGTTTTGGAAGAAATCGAGTTCGATCTGTTTGCCATTTAAAGTCAGGGAAAATGTTACCTATATCCTCCAGAGTTTGCCATGCTTCTCCTTGTGAAATTTGATTAACATAACTTAGTTCATATTGATGAATCTGAACTTGACCCAATTCAGCCTCTTCTATAAATAAATTGAAGCTGTTTAAATGATCTTGAAACCCTTTAATAAGACTTTCATATCTAGGATACTCACTATTTAAACTGGCTTTTCTCCAGTTATAAATCAATCGATCGCGTTGAATTTGAATAACCCTCGTATCATCAGAACTAATAAACCATACCCTGGGCAAAGGAGGAATATCACTCAGTGTCAATTGAGTTTCAATAATTTGATTATTAAAAACTTCTACCTTTGGTGCTAGTGGGACAACGTCGTTGCAAAACGGGTAGTCAGGTTGAAACCTCTGCCATAATAAGCCAATATGGGGACTAAGTAAAGCTTCGAGAGAGTTAAACAGAACACTACATACCACCTCAGTAACAGGTGGTTGGTCATAAGATGGTAATTGTTTGGCGTTCATGCTGACTGTCACGCTATACTCCTATACTTATTACCACGTATCCGCTCAATAATCCGGGGTAAATCGCTCAACGATGCACTTCAAATGACGTAAAATCGTTCTTGATTTGGTAATGTACCCTGAATTATTGAGCGGATACGTTACCAGTATAAACTACGTTATAAATTTATACTTTAATTTCAGTGTAACTCAGAGTGAACCTAGTTACTAGATTATTAAGAAAACTTTGACTCTGATCTGGATCTTTTTATCGATACAATCGTCTTCCACTCTCACCACATAGCGCGCAATCGCCTCCCGCAACCCTGTTCCCCAGAGGAAAATAGATTCACATATAGAACTTCTCCCAAGAGCGATCGCACCTCCCAACCCCGCTAACTTCTGCAACCAGCGTCGGCGTTAACTCATTCGCCGGCCGAAAGCGCCCTAAAATAAGACTTGCATTCCGAACGATCAAACTCGACATTGTATTAATTTGGAGGGCGCGGGATGCGAAAACTTAGGGGACTGAGAATTTGATTGAGGGCGCGCAATTGTTCGGCGGTGCCCAAACAAATTAGCATATCTCCTCCTTCGATCGCAGTTTCTCCAGTTGGCCCGACAATCAAAGTCCCAACCGCCCGTCGAATTGCTAACACTAACGCCCCGGATTGCGATCGCAATTTGGCATTTCTCAAAGTTTCTCCGACGTAGACACAACTATTCGGATCTACCAGAAATTCTTCCATGTAAAAAGAACTATCAGTACCCGTCAATACGCCGTCTAAAAAATCCATCACCTGAGGGCGCAAAGCAGCCGCTGCCATCCGTTTGCCGCCCGTAATGTAGGGGGATACGACGGCATCGGCGCCGCCCCGCTGTAACTTCTTTACGGCTTCTTCTGTGGTGGCGCGGGCGATCGCCCGTACCTTCGGATTCAGAGTTTTCGCCGACAGCACAGTGTACAAATTCTCAGCATCCGACGGCAAAGCTGCTACTATGCAAATTGCGCGATCGATCCCCACATTCAACAAAATTTCATCAAGTGTTGCGTCTCCCTGCACCGCCGTGTACCCCAGCCCCAAAGCTGCCTGAACCGACTGTAGCGCCGAATCTACCACCACAAAAGGAATATTTTCTGCCTGAAATTCCAAGGCAATTTGTCGCCCCGTGCGCCCAAAACCGCAGAGAATGTAATGTTCGATCAAAGAATCCACCAAACGCCGCTGTTGCCTAATTCTTGCTCCTTCTTGAAAATATCCTTGAATCAGCGCTTCTGTAAAGCGGTTGACAATAAAACCAATACCAATTACGCCCATCAAAATCAGGCACATGGTAAACATTCGCCCGCGTCTTCCGAGGGGATGAATTTCGCCGTAGCCCACAGTTGCTAACGTAAATACTGTCATGTAAGCGGCATCGAGCAGAGTCCATTTTTCGATCTGCCAATACCAGAGAGTACCCGTGCAGAAAATGCCGCCAAGGGCGATGACACCGCCCGTTAACTGTGTTTGCAAGCGCTGGTACTTTTGCTCTAGACTTGAATACACCGATCGCCCTGACCTATTATTTATTAGCTGCTACTTAATTTAAGCATATCAAGACTTACACAAAAATCCGATTCATAAGAGTAAATCTAAAATCTAAAATCTACTGTCTGAGCGACTTTCAATCCCGTCGCAGAGGTGGCGATTGCTGGAATTGGCGATCGCATTTGTCTGAAAATAATTGCGGGCGACATTGCAGCCCCGCACCAACAAATCATCAATATTCAGATTCCACAGTATCACCGTACCATCAGCACTCGCACTAGCGATCGCCTTACCATCAGGACTAAAAATCGCACTCCAAACAGCAGCCGTATTACCTGTTAAAGTGTGTAGGGGCAGTGCCCCCGTGCCTGCCCTGCCATCAATTTTCCAGAGTCTCAACATTTTATCTTTGCTTGCAGATAGTAACATTTGACCGTCGGGACTAAAAGTGACATTTGTGACTTGACTGGGATGTTTTAAGATACTCAGGAGTTTACCATCTTTGCTCCAGATTGTCGCATTTGAACCAGTACCTGCGATTGCGAGCATTGTGCCATCAAAACTAAAACTTGTACTCATAATTGTATCCTTCTCTACCTTTAAATTTGCCAGTAAATTACCTGCAATGCTAACTTCCTTAGCCTGCTGCGAAGACAAGTTTGCCAAAATATTTGTCAAATCCGCAAGTTTAACTGTTCCATCAGAACAAACTGAAGCAAGTATTTTTCCGTCACGGCTGCAACTAACGTTTGTTACAAAACATTTATCTTGGATCGGCCTCACTATTTTGCGATCGTTCAAGTTTTGCAGGAGCGCATTTCCCTCATTAATTACTAAGGCAATTATTCTGTCGTTTTGGGTAAAGCTAACACCAGTCACTTTGCCGCTATCTACTTTAAAAGTTTGAATCAACTTGCCGTCCACTTGCCAAAGTTTAACTGTATTATCCTCGCCAACTGATGCCAGCCTCTGACTGTCTGGACTAAAAGTCACATTGATAATTCGATCGGTGTGACCATTCAAAACAGCTTTTAACTTCCCGTTTCTGTGCCAAATTTTAAGAGTGCGATCGTCGCTAACTGTTAACAGCATTTGACTGTCTGGGCTAAAAGTAATCGAGATTAATTTAGTAGTTGAACCGGGAAAAATTAGGCGTTTATTAAAACTGTAAACTGCTTGCTCCAGAGCCGTTAAAACCCGGACTTGGATATCTGATGCAACTCCCAGCGAGCGCTGCATTTCTCTGACTGCTTTAATGCTTTCGATTAAAGCTTCCGATTTCTTGCCCGCTGCAAATAGAGTTTCGGAAAACAAACTGAGAGTCAGGATTTTGTTATTTCTTTCCTCAATTGACGGTTTGATCCAAAAAGCAGCAATTAAGATAGAAATCATGAATATTGAACTTACCGTAAAAATTTGTACTTTCAGTCGTTCTTCACGCCAGAGTTTAATTTGAGTAAGTTTTCTAAGTTTTTGCTCGGCGGATAGTTTTTCTAATAACTGATTTTCCCGGCGCAATAGCTCTATTTCTGCTTGAGTTTGCTGTTCGCGATCGCGCAATTGGGCAAATTCCGCCTCTTGGCTAGCAGCTAAAAATTGATAATCTTGGCTACTCAAACTTTTACCAGCAGCCCATTCTCGCGCATCTTGCAATGCTTGACCGCGCAATAATCGAGATTCATCTTGACAATCTGAGGCAATCCATGCTGTTAGTGATTCGGCGTATGGCCGCAAATCTCCTAGTGCTTTTTCTACCCAATTTTGGTTGAATATCGATGCATAAATGCGGTTGTTTACCGTTAATTTTCCGCCTCGTTTGACTACTAATCCGCTGAGTCGCAATTCAGTTTGTTCGGGAGAGTCATCAGCGCTGATTCCCCCTGCAAGGGCGGGCACGGGGGCACCGCCCCTACAGTCGGGGGGTTCTGAGAGTGCCAATATTTTTTGATATAATCCTAATAACCTACTAGCGCGGTGCTGATTGCTGAGAAGGCGATCGCGAATTGTCTTCAAATGCACTGGCTCATCAGCAGCTTCCCAATTATCAATAATCTGAGATTGTACTATTTCCCCAATCAACAATCGGTTCGTAGTGAGGACTTTAGTCCTTCTTGCTAATTCCTGCCCTTGAACTATCAGCTTACACAGTTTTTGAGTCAGAAACGGCTGTCCTCCAGTCCACTCCAAAATCTCTTGTAAAACTTCTTGATAATTGTCAAATTTACCCTCAAACCCCTTGACTAAAGACCCAGATTCGTGTAATTTAAAACCCTGAAGTTCAATAGCTCGACCAATATTAAACGGTGTGCGAGTGGCATCGCTAATTAAATCCGACGGCGTAGCAACTCCCAGCAAAGCAAATGTCAACCGCTGGTATTCTGACTTGTGAGCGCGTTTGTTATAGCAAGAACGAATCAAGGCAAAAAAATCATCCAGCGATTCTTTGAAACTGAGAACGCTATCAATTTCATCAATAAAAATGACAATATTTTGAGTGATTTTAACCAGCAGCAACTCCTCAATTAACTCTCCTAAACGCTGCACGGGCGGCATCAACTCTCTCTCCCGCCACCAAGCCATAAACTCGGCTGCATCAAACAGGTTGAAACTGCACAAAAGCTTGTAAGCGACGCCCCCGTACCACTTATCGAGGGAGACTTGCTGGCTGCCAATGTCCGAAAGGTCGATCGTAGCACAAGCAATGCGATCGGCCGAGAGCTTTTGTACGGTACGCACCAGCAAACTAGATTTACCCATTTGTCGGGAATTGAGCACGTAACAAAACTCTCCCGCTTTCAGGGCTTGATAAAGTTCCGAGTCAGCTTGTCGCACTACATAAGTAGGCGCATCTTGCGGGAGACTGCCGCCGATTTGGTATTGGTAATCGACTGTCATGAGTTTGCCTTTAGTTAGATTATTTTGTCACTTCTGTTGTGCCTTCACCGCAAGCAATTTTACCATTTTCATAGGTGGGTTCCGCTGGTTTAAATGTACTGCGATTATCAGCTTTGCACAATATGGATATTGTTTTGATTTCATCTTTAGCAGCATTGGGAACAACTTCTTTAGCAGGCACTACAAAGACACCGCCGACAGAACTTTTAAGTTCTGGCTGCTTGGATACTCCATAACTAAATGCTGCTTTCTTAGTGGCGCGAACTGAATATTTGTAATTTGTTGTCTCGGTTTTAATGCCAATTGCTAAAGCATCAACAGAAGGGCTAAAAACACTTTTTTCTGCATAATAAGACTGCTGGTTTTTGTTCATTATGCTGACAATTCTTTTCGCTTCCGATTGCTTATTTTTAGTAGTAACACCCAGAAAAATTGGCAAAATAATCATGTTAGCCACTCCAACACAGATTATAAGGAATAAGAATCTGCATAAGAATCTGCAACCGCCATAAGCTCCCTTATCAACAATAGATTCTTGATTCTTAGTCATGGTTTTGTCTCCTTAAATGGTAAATACAAGGCGAATTAATACCAATTTTAAACGAAATAACAGTATTCTTGTCCCCCCCCTTGGCAAAGGGGGGCTAGGGGGGGGCTTCGAGTGTTGCACGATTTTAGAAAAATGGTATAAATTCAGCGAGGCAGAGCCAAAGCATCTGCGTTACCAGGCAGAGCATGGTAACGAGGAAAAGAAGGTAATACTAATCCCTAAGCTCGCAGCTTTTGTGCTTCTTTTCTATCTAGGGATGTTGGCTGAATCACTTTAGTACCGATCGCAAAATCGCGCAATTCCACCCTCGTAAACTTCACACCCCAAGGATCGGTGGTTGTATCCAACTCCTCCACTAAAGCATTATTGAGTAAATTGCGAGCCGTGTAAAGTTCCTCTACAGTTAATTTAGCAATGTGAGTCCGAATCGAAAGAATCAGCATATTGAACATGGCTTCCTTGAGATTCTGCACCTTGTAGGAAGCTTTTTCTAAGTCAATTACTCGCCAGTAGACAATAAATTCAACGGTGACGGAAACGCGATCGCCAGTTGTGCATTGTTGCGGTGGCAGTCTTAAAATTTGCTCGCGCAGAGTTTGTTTGTAGGCGACTGTTTCGACAAAGGGAATCAGAAATGTCAAACCCGGTTCGAGTTTTTTGCGATCGTACTTTCCGAAAATCTCAACTAAGGCTTCATCTCCTTGACGCACAATTTTAACGCTGCTGGCTAAGGATACACCTGCGATCGCAAAAAACACGGTCAAAAAATACTGATACATCGTGAATCTCCTAAACAGTTGACAGTTGACAGTTGACAGCGTTAATCAGTTGACAGTTGACAGTTGACAGTTGACAGCGAGGTCAATTTCAACATTTGAAAGATGAAATGAAGGTCGCTGCAAAGGTTTATACAACCAAGTTAAATACTTCCTTTATTTCTTAGTCGGCGCAGGCGGACTTTGTTTGACAAGAAGCGATTTCAAGATCGTGCAATCAATCAAGGAAGTAACAAGCCCGGATTTAGTATTAGCTATTGACGTGAATTAATTGGTCAGGTACAACAATCAACGTATTTCCTTCGCGGCGCAAAACGTAAACTTTTTGTTTGGGCGCGATTCCTTGGGAATCTTCATTGCGCGCTTTCCAAGAAGCACCTTCATAAATCACCATTCCGGTTTCTCCCGGGAAAATTTCCGAGATAGTTGTCGCTTCGGTTGCTTCGGGAATCACAAACTTTTTGCGAACAATGAAAATCGGTCGAATCCATATACTCAAGGCGAGAGAGATTCCCATCCAGTAGAATATCTGCCAGTCAAAATCTTCATACATTACGTTCGCCCAACTGAACTGAAATGCGATTGAGCCTCTCCACAAAACAAAAGATGAAATTAAAGCAGCAACCCCCATCATCAGCACGTAAAATCTGTATCTTTGGGGCTGAGTTTTTTGGATAAATAAATCGATCGCACTCAGCACAATTCCGACTGTCAACCAAAACATCGGCGGTGTGAATGCAAAAGGCGATCGATTAGTGGCTGATGCCAGCGACCAAATTAGGATAGAATACACAATACTTTTACCTCCTTTTGATGCGATCCAACCTTGTTATTTCTCATCTAATCAGGTGCCTATTTGAGTTCGCGAGTGAGTTATTTGAAAATTCATCGACTTTTCATCGACTTTTTATCGACTTTGGGACGGTTAGCATTTATGATGGTTTCAGTGTCTCGATTGTGATAAACAATGCCGCGATCGCTCAGGCTGCGTCTCCAGTCCATTCCCGCAGTTAAATCCTGCCTCCTCCGCAACGGCTTTCCCAGTCAGAAAATTTTGGCTGAGGATTTAGGGATAGCCCAATCTACTGTCAGTCACTTCCTGAATGGCAAACCTGTGGATTATGCCAATTTCATCGAAATTTGTCGCGGATTGGGGCAGGAATGGCGCGATATAGCCGATTTTGAGCTGGAATCGCCGCCCGATCGCGTTTTGTCAAAATCTGCAAAAATTGCGATCCTCTTCGAGGGCTTCGCTAACGCCCAATCCACTCCAAACCTCCCCCTGGTTCAGCAATTACACCAAGCTTTAACTGCCGCCAGCCACGAAGTATTTTTAGTTAACAAAAACAGCAGCAAAGATAACTCATATTTAAAGGTTTGCGATTATTTGCTGTTGCTGATTTCCGCAGAATCTGCTGCTAGCGAAATGATAATAGAACAAGTACAGCTAGCGAAAGAATTGCACAATTCAACTCCTCACAAACCAGCAATTTTACCGATTTGTATTGAATTAAATACACCATTTTCTTTCGATCTGCTGCACTATTTAGCAGACATCCCGATTTGGCATTGGCGATGTACGGGCGACTCATCAAATTTAATTTCGGAAATTGCGATCGTAATTAAAGAAGGCCGCACATCTTTAAATCCAGACTGTGAATTAGCTGTAAATTTCAGCAAAATTACTAACACAAAACAGTCAATAATTCAACCGTTGCCAGCAGCAGCGCCCGAATTGCCGGGAGGACAAGTAGATTTAGCTTCTCGTTTTTATGTCGATCGCCCTCCGATCGAATCCCGCTGTTATGAAACCATCGGCCAACCGGGAGCCCTGATTCGGATTAAAGCACCGAGACAGATGGGCAAAACTTCTTTAATGGCGAGGATTTTGCGTCATGCCCAAGAGCAAGGTTCTCGCACGGTGGCGCTGAGTTTTCAGCTAGCAAATAGGAGAGTTTTCGCTAATTCAGATACATTTTTGCAGTGGTTTTGTGCTAGCGTCGGTCAAGAGTTGGGAATGCTGGAACAGTTGCCGAAGTGTTGGGAATTAGCCGATCTAATTGGCAGCAATCAGTGTTGCAAGGCTTTCTTTGAACAGTATTTGCTGTCGGAATCGTCACCGCCTTTGACTTTGGGCTTGGATGAGTGCGATCGCCTGTTTGAATCGCCGGAAATTGCCGATGATTTTTTTGGATTGTTGCGCGCTTTGCACGAAGAAGCCAAGCGGCGAGATATCTGGAAAAAGTTTCGCTTAATTGTGGTGCATTCTACGGAAGTATATATTCCGCTGGATGTGAATAAATCGCCGTTTAATGTGGGATTGCCGATCGAACTTCCAGAGTTTACTTTGCAGCAAGTGCAAGATTTGGCAAAGTGGCACGGATTGAATTGGAGTGAGGCGGAAGTTGCAGAATTGATGGGGTTAGTCGGCGGAAATCCTTATTTAGTGCGGCTGGGGATGTATCATATTTCGCGTCAAGATGTGACTTTAGATCGGTTAGTGCAAGAATCTGCAACTGAAGCGGGAATTTACAGCGATCATTTGCGCAGGCATTTGTGGAATTTAGAGAAATATGCGGAATTAATGGAGGCGATGAGAGAGGTGGCGAGTGTTTCCCAGCCAGTGCGATTGAAGTCTGAATTGGGGTTTAAGTTAAATAGTATGGGGCTGGTGAAGTTGGATGGAAATAATTGTATTCCCAGGTGTCGCTTGTATGGGGAATATTTTGGCGATCGATTAACCCTGCAATAATTGCACAGAAACCGGGTTTCTGAGGAAAAATATCGGTTGAGATGCAAAGTCTTGGCCAGAAACCCGGTTTCTAACCCTGCGATAAGCCCAGAGAAACCGGGTTTCTGACGAAAAATATCGGTTGAGATGCAAAGTCTCGGCCAGAAACCCGGTTTCTAACCCCGCGATAATTCCCAAGAAACCGGGTTTCTGACGAAAAATCTAGGTTGAGATGCAAAGTCTCGGCCAGAAACCCGGTTTCTACCACAGGTGTGTGTTGCGTAACTTCCAGAAAAGTCGATGAGAAGTCGATGAGATCTCACTCATGTTCTCAAATAGTCACCTGATTTAATAGAGACATCGAGCGAAAAAGATGAGACTATGAGAAACTTACACCGTCTTGAATTCACCGCTGACAGAAAAGCTCCCAAAGCCAACACACCGAATATTTTTTCTGTGATAGTAAGCCTACTTGTTTCTGGGTTCACTATATTTTTTACAATTTCTTGTTTGCCAGTTTTGCCAAAAATTTATTTGCCAATGTTGCGGCTAGAATTGGGCTTTTTAATTTTATTTGCTACTTTCATAGTTTGGAAGTTGCTACGAGATATTAAAAACCTGTGGCGAAATTACAGCAGACTAGCTTTAGGTCGGACATCGATCCTTTTTTATAGTTTATTGTTTCTGATGATTGGTAGTTTATTGTTTCTGATGATTGGAGTGAACCAGGCTTTATACCACCATAATCCAGCGAATAACTTTAATGCTTATGTCAAACACCGAGAAGAAATCGTCGCTCTAATTCATTCAGGGCAATTAAAAGGAGAGAAACAAAGTTCAACAGACAATTATAATCGGGGAATAGAAATTAGTTTGCCTGAAAAACTTAAAGGGCTGTCGCGGGGAGGAAAAGTCAGGGCGATCGCAAACGGCGGAGTGCTGGAAGTTATCTTTATTCATACCTATATTGGATTCGGAGACGGAACTCGCTATTTAATCTATCGCTCAGACAACGATGAACGGAAAATTTCCTTACTTGAACGGAAAATTTCCTTACTTCCTGTCAAACAAAATCCTCCTTTCGTGGACCTCAAAAAATTAAAAAATCGATGGTTTTCTTTGGAGGTGTCATACTGACAAAAACTTAATATGCTTACTCGTCTGAAAACCGCTCATGTAAAACATTTGGAGAACAACTATGCAACTCAAAGAAAAGCCTGAACTAAACCAAATCAACCAAGAATCGGAATTTTGGGCAAAAACTTATCAACTTCATCGGTATGGAAAAAAACGTGAATCTGTAACCATAACTTTACTGAAAATAATTTTTATTTATTTTCCTTTGGTTGCGATACTTCTTACGATACTTGCTGCGACCGCCCTCTCTTTTTATGCTTGTGGTGGCGGGCATAATAACGCGCGGAAATCAGAAGGTAAACAATATGTTGCCTCAATGAACCGCGCCCAACAAGCTTATTTCGCAGAGAAAAGTACATTTTTTAATTCCGTTGATGCCCTAGATCTCGGCATTAAAACTCAGACAACTAACTATAATTATTCAACTCATGCTACCAAAAATGCTGCATTTAGTTATGCACTATCCCTCAGCGAAAGAAAGAATCTTACTAGCTATGTCGGGGCAGTATTTTTAGTACCTGTTTCCCCAGCAGCTAAAAATGAAAAGACTACTGTATCTATTCTGTGTCAAGCAGATTCGCCTGGGAATATCCAACCAGCTAATCCGATCCTTCAGAATGATGTTCCTGTCTGCGCTGCTGGTAGTAGTCAAGTGGTTAGGTAAATTAAGAGGCGCTATCTGACAGTCAAATATCGCAGATATCATCAGAGTAATCATCGTCTAAAAACCGTTCATGTAAAATATTAAATTAGGAGGGTTTCAAATCATGTCATATCTTGCAATATTAGCTACTCTATCTGTTTTATTCTGGCTTTTATTAAACCGGTGTTCTTGGCTAGCTTCCCTGGTAATTTCAGTGATTGTATTTTACTTAACAATATCAGCGACTAATTATTGCTTTCCTTTTTGGGAAATATATTTACCTCAAACGGGAGTAAGTCTTGCATTCATATTAGTTTTCATTGGCTTCCCGATCGCTATCTTGAATATAATAACTTTAACAAAAATAATTATGAGCATTAATCAGAAGCGAAAACAAAAGAAAAAATATATATTTATGTTAATTTTTGTTGCTTTAGGTCTTTGGTTTTTCGGATTTGGATTTATTCATAATGCACATCAAAGCATTCCTATTAATAACTTAAATCTTTATCTTAAGGATAGAGAATACATAGTGGGTATGATTAAAGCAAGAACATTACATGGTGAAAGAAGCTGCATTCAAAATTTTCAGCTAGATAAAAAGGAGTCTGAGCTATATGAGTGTCGAGAAGACATAGAGTTACCAGAGAAATATAAAGGACTTTCAAGAGGGGGTAAAGTTTATTTAAATAAAACTACCGAACAATTATTTATTAGGTTTACTCATAGCACTTATAACTTTGGGGATGGCAGCATACATATTGTTTACTCTAGTTTAGATAATGGTTTATCTAAACCAAGATGGGAGATCGAATAATCATCGTCTAAAAACAGTTCGTGTAAAACATTTGGAGAACAACTATGCAACTCAAAGAGAAGCCTGAACTCAATCAAATCAACGAACAATCGGAATTTTTGGCAAAAACTTATCAACCTTATCGACCCATCAAAGAACCTAAATCTGTCGCAAAAGTCGATCGCGCAAATTTACAACCCATCAAAGAACGTAAATCTGTCACAACAATCGATATACAGCCCAAAGAAAAGCTTGACCTAAATCAAATCAACCAAAAATTGGAAGTTTTGGTAAAAAATTATCGACAAGATTTGCCACCCATCAAAGAACCTAAATCTGTCGTCACAACCAATCGGCAAGATTTGCGATCGATAAATAACCGTAAATCTGTGGCAACAATTTATCAGCCATATTTGTCTCCCATACAAGAATATATATCTGGTGGACGAAATTCACGGATTATTGACTTTTTTGTGGTTGTGATAATTATTGGGATACTTGCTCAGATCGCCCTGCCTTCTTTTCTGGATTGTTCTCTTAAAGCGAGGCAGTCAGAAGGTAAGCAATATCTTAGCTCAATGAATCGCGCCCAACAAGCAAAATACGCCGATGATGGTGCATTTTCTAATTCCATTACTGCCTTGGGCATCGGCATTACAACTCAGATAACTAACTATAACTATTCGATCGATGCTACTAAAAATGCTGCATTTAGTTATGCACTACCCCTCAAGGAAAGAACGAATCTTACTAGCTATGTCGGCGCTGTATTTTTAGTACCTGTTTCCCCAGCAGCTAAAAATGAAAAGACTACTGTAGCTATTCTGTGTCAAGCAGATTCCCCTGGGAATACCCAACCGCCTAATCCGATCCTTCAGAATAATGTTCCTGTCTGCGCTGCTGGTAGTAGTGAAATTTCTAAGTAAATATCAACATTAATCAGAATCTCATGTCACCTGAAATCTTCAAAGGTTTCGTCATCTTAGCCTGCATCTTCATTCCCCTAGAAAAAATCTTTGCATTACACAATCAAAAAGTCTTTCGTCTCGGCTGGAAAACCGATGCTACCTATTTTTTTACAGGTCACTTTATTGGCCGATCGGGCGCTATTATTGTAGCTGTAACCTTGTCGCTGATGACCGATCTATTCAACCAGGAATTGCAAAGCAAAATAGCCTCTCAACCTATCTGGTTGCAGTTTGCAGAAGCAATTGTAATTTCCGATCTGGCATATTACATCGCTCACCGACTGCTGCATGAAGTACCCTGGCTGTGGCAATTTCATGCAGTCCATCACAGCATCGAACGCATGGACTGGTTGGCAGCAGTGCGGGTGCATCCCTGCGAGCAACTCTTTACTCAGATTTGCAAAATGATGCCTCTTTACTGGTTGGGATTTACTAAGGAAACTTTTGCGGTTTATGCTCTTTATTCGGCGGCGATCGCATTTCTAATTCATGCTAACATTACCATCAAATTTGGCCCGCTCAAATGGTTCGTCGCCACCCCGGAATTCCATCACTGGCATCACAGTCAAAGTCCAAAAATCCACAACAAGAATTTTGCCGTTCAGTTGCCACTGTTAGATTTGCTATTTGGAACCATGTATATGCCGTCGAAAAAAATGCCTCATAAATATGGTGTTTCTGATGCGGTACCTGCTGGATATGTCGGACAAATGTTCTATCCATTTTCAAGGATGATGCAAAATGCTCGATCGTAGATTGTAGGTTGGGTTGAGGCACGAAACCCAACTCCAATCCAAAATTCCAGTTTGCCACCCCGCAATATCATCTGAGTCTTTTATTCTCTCTTCTCTTCGCGTTCTTCGCGTCTTCGCGGTTTAATTATAAAAGGCATAAGTAACAAGGAGCATAACAAATGCTAGATGAAAATTCAAAATCCGGTATTAATCGCTATTCTCGCCTGTTGCAGGTAATTATGGGCTTAATATTAATTGGTCTCGGTTCTTTGAGTGGATTTGCCCTATACAATCACATGGATATTCCAACTTTTATCGCCAGTTTAAATACCAAACAAGTAACTGTTGCCGAATTGCAGCAAGGTAAGTTGAAATCGGTGATTTTGATAGATGTACGATCGCCCGAAGAATACGCCGAAGATCGGATCGCTGAAAGTCCGCTGGTTCCCCTAATTGATATTGAGATGGGGTTCGGCGCCAAGCAGGTTCAAGCCATTGTCAAAGCTCAGGTTAAAGACGATCGACCTCAGCCAATAGTTGTACTGTATTGTGCCAGAGGAGGGCGATCGATTAAAGCATACCAACAGTTGGCAAAAGTCGATCAATATTCCCAAGGCACTCCGGGAAAGGAGACTAATAAGATTCAGGATATTAGCCTAAATGTTGTTGTTCTTTCAGGCGGCATTAAAGCGTGGCGGCAAGCAGTACCCGCTCAAAAAGATGCCCAGATATTAGCCCCAATTACTTTATCTCAGAAAGCTGCTATCAAAAGTAATTAGGTTATAACTCACATCTTGCACCATTGTCAGCAACAGGCTGTCCGGCTGTTCCACAAAGAGTGAATTTCTTGTGGAACAGGCTGTCCGGCCTATTCATAAAAGCCTTATTGAGAATGGTGCAAGATCTCAGTTATAATAAATTAAGCTCAATTTATTTTGGTTTAGTAGGACGATTTCCGCAGCTACAACAACGAGCGATCGCACTATTTGCATTCTGTTGGCGATCGCATCCAGTCACCTTACCAGCAGTGGAAACTGGCACAATTAATTAATCTTCAGTTTCCACAAAAACACTCACAGCAGCCACGGCGATCAACATTTCATCATTTTTATCATTCAGAGAGGCGATCGCCCTTCCTGGCACAATCATCCCCCCTTGCTCGACAATCAGAGTCTTGCTACCAAAAGGCAGCACCGCCAACACATCATCCGGGCGCACTTGTTCCGGATAAGGAACCGCCACCTTTACCTCCACAATCATTTGATTGGGGTCAGTCAAACCCGCCACTTCCCAGACGCCTAGGAGAGCATTATTGGCGATCGCATTTCGTACAGCCCTAGCCGCCGCGACAGTCGGTTCCTGCCCGTGCTGGTCGATACCCATCCCCATTTCAATGATGAAACATTTACGTGCCACAGCTACCTCTTTGTTACTTTTTGTTTTTAGTCGATCGTGATATTCGATAAAACAATTATAACCAAAATAACCGCTATTTATATTTTTTTATCACTCTATTTAACAACAAGGTGTTCGCACCAATTTTAACAAAAAATGTAACTTAAGGGAACCTTCAAATTCTGATATTATAAGTAATAAGCCATCTAAAAGACGTAAGTTACAATTGTCAATCATCAACTGTCAGTTGTCACTTGTCAACCATTAAACCCACTCATCAAGGTCAACTGTCAACTGTCAACTGTCAATTGTCAACTGAATGAAGCATAACTTATGGTAATATAACCAAAATCACCATTCCTCGCGGACTGCCCAACTCATCGCCAGCTTGAATCATGGATAGTTTTCTCCCCATCGCCTACTTTCAAAACCAATTTCTCCCATTTACCGACGCCAAAATCTCCATCGCCACCCACGCCCTGCACTACGGAACCGGAGTTTTAGGCGGGTTGCGAGGAATTCCCGACCCCCAAAATGGCGATCGCATCTTACTATTTAGATTAGACCGCCACTGTCAAAGATTAAGTCAAAGTGCCAGCTTCCTCCACTGCGATATTCCCGCCGACAAAATCCAACAAATCATCATTGATTTTGTCAAAAAAAATCAGCCCAACAAATCTTTTTACATCCGTCCATTTATCTACACATCCAGTTTAGGAATAGCCCCCCGACTGCACAACGTCGAAACAGACTTCTTTGTCTACGGATTAGAACTCTCCGACTACTTGCCCAAAGAAGGAGTCAACTGTAGAATTAGCTCTTGGTACCGCCAAGAAGACCGCAGTTTGCCACTAAGAGGTAAAATTAGCGGCGCCTACATCACCTCAGCCTTAGCCAAAACCGAAGCAGTAGAATCCGGCTTCGATGAAGCTATCATGATGAATACTCAGGGAAAAGTCAGCGAAGCTTCAGGAATGAACATATTTGTCGCCAGAAACGGCAAATTAGTTACTCCCGGTTTCGATCAAGATATTCTCGAAGGAATCACCAGAGATAGCGTGATAACAATCGCCAGAGACTTAGGAATAGAAGTCACAGAAAGACCCGTTGACAAATCAGAACTGTTGATTGCAGACGAGATTTTTCTGTGCGGAACCGCCGCCAAAATTACGCCAATTAACCGAATAGAAAACTATCAATTGCCGAAAAACCGACCCATCACTGAAAAGATTTTGGAGAAACTGACGGGAATTATCGAAAATCGCGATAGCAAGTACAAAGAGTGGGTATTTGCGATCGATCTAAACTAATATTGTAGGGTGCGTCAGTTTAGCAATTATCAATCATCACTAAAAATCCCATTCTGACGCACCATTTATTCGAGGAGTGCGTCAGTTGTGAGATTGTTAATTTATTGCTGCAAAAATCTCTCTGACGCACTCTACTTCTACGAACCTTTAGGACTCAAGTCCTTACTACTCTTAGTCTGCGGAGGCAGACTTAGTGTGTGTAGTCGCGGTTTCAACCGCCGAGTCACTACAAACCTATTTTACTTGCACAAAGCAGCCGCATGATGGCGAATGTGATCCTCCATAAAACTAGCCACAAAATAATAGCTGTGATCGTAACCTTCCTGCATCCTTAAAGTCAGTGGCTGTCCCACTTTTGCACAAGCTGCTGCGAACACATCCGGCAACAATTGTCCGTCAGCTAGATACGAATCATCAGTACCGCAGTCAATCAAAATCGGACGCTTGTATTGCTGTTCCAGGACTAATTCGCTAGCATCCCAAGCCTTCCAACTCTCCCGATCGCCACCGAGGTAGTGTCCAAATATTTTTTGTCCCCAAGGGCTGCGGACGGGCGCGCAAATAGGCGCAAAAGCCGAAACTGAAAGATAGCGATTCCCTTCGGGATAGCTTCGCTTCACGCCATTTTTTAACGCGCAAATTAAAGCCCCGTGTCCGCCCATCGAATGACCGAAAATTCCCTGTTTTTCGCGTATCCCTGGAAAGTTTGCCGCGATTAAATTCGGCAACTCATCAACCACATAACTGTACATTCGATAGTGAGAATTCCAAGGTGTGGCTGTCGCATCCACATAAAAACCCGCGCCGCTTCCCAAATCCCAATTTTCGGCTTCCCCAGGAATGCCAGTATTGCGCGGGCTAGTGTCGGGCGCCACCAGGATTAACCCATATTTTGCTGCCCATTGCTGCGCCCCTGATTTTGCCATAAAGTTCTCTTCAGTGCAGGTTAATCCTGACAAGTAATAGAGGATTGGTACGGGTTGTGATTCGGCTTGTGGTGGCTGGTAGACAGTGAATTTCATTTCGCTGTTGCAGGCGGATGATTGATGGCTGTAAAAGCCGAGTTTGCCACCGAAACTTTTGTGTTCTTTGTGCAGTTTTAGGGATTCGGAGAGCATATTAATTCTTTTTCATTTGTGAATTAGA
The DNA here is from genome assembly GCF_020883045.1 of Microcoleus sp. CAWBG58. Classification (NCBI taxonomy): domain Bacteria; kingdom Bacillati; phylum Cyanobacteriota; class Cyanophyceae; order Oscillatoriales; family Microcoleaceae; genus Microcoleus; species Microcoleus sp. CAWBG58. The sequence goes on from NZ_JAHRFA010000005.1 coordinate 104,535, forward strand.
TTTTTTTGAACCGCAGAGAGCGCAGAGTACACAGAGGGAGAGAGAAAGATTTTTGTTTAAAATGTTAAAACTGTGCGAATTACTTTGCCTTGGTGCATCAAATCGAAAGCTTCATTGATTTTGTCGATCGGCATTACCTGAGTTACCAAACTATCAATATCAATTTTACCATCCATGTACCAATCAACAATCTTCGGGACATCGGTTCTGCCCTTTGCGCCGCCAAATGCCGTGCCTTTCCACACCCTACCAGTTACTAATTGAAACGGGCGGGTGCTAATTTCTTGCCCTGCTCCCGCTACCCCAACAATCACGCTCACGCCCCAACCTTTGTGACAGCATTCCAAAGCTTGGCGCATCACATTAACGTTGCCGATACATTCAAAACTGTAATCAGCTCCGCCTTTGGTTAAATCTACTAAATAAGGAACTAAATCGCCCTCAACTTCGCGGGGATTCACGAAGTGAGTCATGCCGAATTTTTCCGCCATTGCTCGTTTGTGGGGATTCATATCTACGCCGACAATCATGTTGGCTCCCACCAGGCGCGCTGCTTGAATTACATTCAAACCCACGCCGCCCAAACCAAAAACTACTACATTAGAACCTGGTTCTACTTTGGCAGTATTGATGACAGCGCCGATGCCAGTTGTAACGCCGCAGCCAATCAAACAAACTTTGTCAAAGGGAGCGTCATCGCGAATTTTTGCTACGGCAATTTCTGGCAATACTGTATAATTAGCAAAGGTAGAAGTTCCCATGTAATGGAAAATTTTCTCGCCATTAATTGAAAATCTGCTCGTGCCATCGGGCATTACGCCTTGTCCTTGAGTGAGGCGAATTGCTTGACAGAGATTCGTTTTGCCGCTCAAACAATACGAGCAGTTGCGACATTCGGGAGTATAAAGTGGAATTACCCGATCGCCCTTTTTGACACTTGTGACTCCCGCCCCCACATCCGCAACAATCCCAGCTCCCTCGTGGCCGAGAATTGCCGGAAACAAACCCTCGGGATCGGCGCCGGAAAGAGTATAAGCATCAGTGTGACAAACACCCGTCGCTTTGATTTCCACCAGCACCTCACCAGCCTGCGGCCCATCAAGATCGACCGTTTCAACGGTCAAAGGTTGACCGGCACTGCGAGCAACTGCTGCTTTTACTTTCATGCTTTCTCCCTGGGATGATTTGTTAAATGCTCCGTCAATATGTATTCTATTACTTAATCTAAAAATTGCACCAATTCTATGACAAAATTAATTGTAATTACTGGAGTCAGTCGCGGTCTCGGTCTCGCCATGACCGAAAAGTTTATTGAATTGGGACACACAGTTTTAGGATGTGCGCGTTCTGCCGAAGCAGTGGAAAAACTCAAACAAAAATATAGCTCGCCTCATGATTTTACTTGTTTGGATGTCGCCAGCGACGAGCAAGTCAAAGCTTGGGCTACAGAAATTCTGGCAAAGCAGCAACCGCCAGATTTGCTGCTTAACAATGCAGCTATCACAAATTATTCCGCGCCGTTATGGAATGTCGGCAGCGAAGAATTTTCTCAGGTAATTGATGTTAATATTAAAGGTACAGCTAATGTAATTCGCCACTTTGTCCCGGCAATGATTGCGCGAAAAAGTGGTATAATTGTCAACTTTAGTTCGGGTTGGGGAAGGTCAACTTCGCCGGAAGTCGCACCCTATTGCGCTTCTAAGTGGGCGATCGAAGGATTGACGCGATCGCTCGCCCAAGAACTCCCGCGAGGCATGGCAGCGATTCCTTTGAATCCCGGCATAATTCACACCGATATGCTGGAAATCTCTTTCGGAGAACACGCGGCAAGTTACACGCCAGTCAAAGCATGGGTGCAAAAAGCAGTGCCTTTTTTGCTGAAATTGAAACCTTCGGATAATGGAATGCCGATGACCGTTCCGGGATAATATAGCAACAGAAAGCAGAATTTGCGAACATCTCTCTTTTCTACTCCTCTGCGCCCTCTGCGCTCTCTGCGGTTAATAAAAAATCTCAGAAATGAAATAAAATTGCTATATTCCTAACTCAAAACTCTCTCCCCAAATAGCCACTGTGAACTTGCCATTAACCTCGCCCTCGCAAACCGAAACCCGCAAAGCAGACCACCTCAGGATCTGTCTCGAAGAAGACGTACAATTTCGCGAAACTACCAGCGGACTGGAACACTACCGTTTTACTCACTGCTGTTTGCCAGAACTCGATCGCACCCAAATCGATCTCACCTCCACATTTCTCGGCAAAAAACTAGGCGCTCCCCTGCTAATTTCCTCAATGACAGGTGGCACAGAACTAGCGCAGACCATTAATTATCGCCTCGCCGATGTCGCTCAGGAATACAAACTGGCGATGGGAGTCGGTTCCCAGCGCATCATCGTAGAAAACCCTCAACTTGCTGCTACATTTGCCGTGCGCCGCCGCGCTCCCGATATTCTGCTATTTGCTAATATCGGAGCGGTTCAATTAAACTACAATTACGGTTTGGAAGAGTGTCAAAAAATTATCGATATTCTGGAAGCAGATGCCCTAATTTTGCACCTCAATCCGCTGCAAGAGTGCGTTCAAACTGAAGGCGATACTAACTTTAAAGGACTGCTCGAAAAAATTGCTAAATTGTGCGATAAATTACCAGTACCGGTGATTGCGAAAGAAGTAGGCAACGGTATTTCTGGAAAAATGGCACAGAAATTGCGATCGGCTGGGGTAAGCGCGATCGACATTGCCGGAGCCGGAGGCACTTCTTGGGCCAAAATAGAAGGAGAGCGAGCCAAAGACAGCAAGCAGCGCAGGTTGGGTGCCACCTTTGCCGACTGGGGAATTCCCACAGCCGAGTGCGTTGTCAGCACCCGCGCCGTAGCGCCGGATGTTCCCCTGATTGCCTCTGGAGGCTTGCAAAACGGCTTGGATGCAGCGAAAGCCCTCGCCCTCGGCGCGGATGTGGCGGGGCTGGCGCGGCCGTTTCTGCAAGCAGCCGCAGCATCGGAATCAGCAGCAGGTGTTCTAGCTGAGGTTTTAATTGCAGAAATCGCTACGGTGATGTTTTGTACTGGCTGCGCCAACCTCGACGAGTTAAAACATCCTGGGGTTTTGGAAAGGTTAAGATAAAAGTAAGTCAGTTGGCAGTAGTCAGTTGGCAGTTGGCAGTTGGCAGTTGGCAGTTGGCAGTAGTCAGTAGTTACTGATTATTGGAAGAGATTAAAAAATAAGAAATAAGAAATAACAACTGCCAATTACTAACTGCCAATTACCAAATGTTAATAATTACCAACTGTCAACTGTCAACTGTCAACTGTCAACTAAGAGGGCAGGCACGGGGCACTGCCCCTACCACACGTCAACTGTCAACTGTCAACTGTCAACTAAGAGGGCAGGCCCGCACCATCCACTGCCCCTACCACACGTCAACTGTCAACTGTCAACTGTCAACTGACTAATTATCTAAATGAAAGATTTCCTAAAATATACTTGTGCAAGTTTGCTGGGAACCTTCCTGGGATTGTTGCTGCTGGGCGGCATCGGATTGGGAGGACTGGTACTGCTAATTGCTCTGGCGGCATCGTCGTCTAAAGATTCAGGCCCGCAAGTTAAAGATAAGTCTGTATTGGTATTAGACCTTTCTTTAAATATCACCGATAGCAAACCGAGCCGCAGCACGAGCGCGGCGATTCAAGAAGCGCTTTCGGATGAATCCGGCGATGCTGTGACGCTGCGTACTGTTTTAGATGCGATCGAATCTGCGAAAAAAGACCCGAAAATCGTGGGGATGTATCTTGAAGGCAGTTCGGATTCTAGCAGCAGCGGGTTTGCTAATCTCAAAGAAGTTCGATCGGCATTACAGCGTTTCCGAGATGCCAAAAAACCCATTTTTGCTTACGAAATGGACTGGAGCGAGCGAGATTATTACCTCGGTTCCGTTGCAAATACAATTGCTATCAATCCTTACGGCTCCCTAGAAATCAACGGTTTTAGCAGTCAAGCCATGTTTTTGACCGGTGCTTTCGAGAAATACGGCTTGGGAGTCCAAGTCACTCGCGTCGGTAAATATAAGTCAGCCGTCGAACCGTTTTTGCTCAAAAAAATGAGCCCGGAAAATCGCCAGCAAACCCAAAAACTGCTCGGAGATATTTGGGGCGAATACCTCAAAACTGTCGGCCCGAGCCGCAAATTGACCGTTCCCCAACTGCAAGCAGTTGCAGATAATGGCGGAACTTTGATGGCTAACGAAGCTCTCAAAGGCAAGTTAGTGGATAAAGTTGTCTACTTTGATGAAATTGCAATAGAACTGAAAAAACTAACAGGAACCGATGCAGAAGATAAATCTTTCAAGCAAATAAGTTTGAAAAACTACGCAAGAGTTGCTGAGAGTAAAAACTCTACTCGCGCTCACAAGAAAAACCAGATTGCTGTCCTTTACGCTGAAGGTGAGATTGTAGACGGCGAAGGCGGCCCGACTCAAGTAGGGGGCGATCGCATCGCTGAAGAAATGCGTAAAATCCGAGAAGATGACGACATAAAAGCAGTAGTTTTGCGCGTCAACAGCCCTGGAGGCAGCGCGACGGCTGCGGAAGTCATCGGGCGCGAAGTCGCGCTGACGGGCAAAAAAAAGCCAGTTATCGTGTCGATGGGCAATTTAGCAGCTTCCGGCGGCTATTGGATTTCGATGGGTTCTAGCAAAATCTTTGCCGAAGCCAGTACGATTACTGGTTCCATCGGCGTTTTTGGGATGCTATTCAATGCCGAAAAGCTGGCTGCTAACAACGGCATAACTTGGGACGTGGTAAAAACCGCCCGTTTTGCGGATACTAACACGGTTTCCCGCCCCAAAAATCCTCAAGAATTGGCGAATATTCAGAGAATAGTCGATCGCATTTACGATCTATTTATCACCAAAGTCGCCGACTCCCGCAAACTGCCAAAAAACAAGGTGCAAGAAATTGCTCAAGGCAGAGTTTGGTCTGGTATCGCAGCCAAACAGTTGGGTTTAGTGGATGAAATTGGTGGCCTAGAAGATGCTGTTAGAGAAGCGGCTAAGCAAGCTAAACTAGGCGACGATTGGCAGTTAGAAGAATATCCAAAACGCCGCAGTTTGGAAGAGCGAATTTTGGAAAGAATATCCGGCGTTCATGTGTTAAAACCAGCCACCAAACTCGACCCGCTAACGGCCGAAGTTAAGAAAATGCAGGATGAATTGACTGTTATCAAGTCGATGAATGACCCGCAAGGGATTTACGTTCGCTTACCTTTCGACTTGCGGATTAATTAACTTTGTCGTAGCGGTTTCAACAGGTTCGTAGTGAGGACTTTAGTCCGCATCAATAGAAGAAGGACTAAAGTCCTCACTACGAACCAATCTTATTATGGCAGGTTCGTAGTGAGGACTTTAGTCCGCATCCGTCAGAGGACTAAAGTCCTCACTACGAACCAATCTTATTATGGCGGCAGCGGGCGTTATTGACTGAAAAACCCGGTTTCCTCAAGAAACCGGGTTTATGAATACCCCATAAGTCGATCGACTAGGAATTGGCAATATTTATTATGCAGCACGCTGAGTCAGCAATCCCCAGATGAAAAGTACCACGATCGCGCCGATGACTGCAAAAGCTATACTGGGTAGATTCAATACTCCGAAGGAAGCTCCCGCGCTTGTCCCGACAAAGGTTTGACCTAAATAACCTCCCACCAGCGCGCCGATAATTCCTAAAACTGTTGTGGCAATAAAACCGCCACCTTGATGTCCCGGGTAAATAGCTTTAGCGATCGCACCAGCAATCAGTCCTAAAACGATCCAAGCAATAATTCCCATTTGTTTTTCTCCTGAGTGTTTAACTTTCGTCTGCCTTGTCTTATGTTCTAAGAATAACAACTGATATCCCATCCTTTCCTCTACCGTAGGGATGAACCGATAGAGGTAGAATTTCTCATAAATCGTCCTAATTTCAGGCTCTTTAATATGTCAAAAGAGTTATTGAAGAAGGCACAACTAAGAATGCAGAACGTAGAGCGCACAACTAAGAACGAAGCCTTTAATTATCTAGGATAGAAGGCTTTATTTATTTAGGACAGAAGCAATCGACTACTCATATAAAGTGCAATTTCAGAACGTCCCAACCGTTGGGTGCGGTTGGTACAACCAAATTTTTCTAAGGAAGAAAGGTGCTTGTGCTCAAAGCCGAAGGGCAATAGGAAAAATTTTTCTGGGACTTTTTGTGTTTTACTGGTAAAAAAAATTACAATATTTTTGTCAAATTAGGAAAGTTGGCCCCCGATGAATCTGACACTGTGCACGATCGTCAAGAATGAAGAAGCAACACTATCGCGGACTTTGGACAGCGTGAAGGGTGTTGTTGACGAAATTGTTGTAGTGGATACCGGTTCGCGCGATCGCACCCGTGAAATAGCCCGAGAATCCGGGGCGAAGGTGTATGACTTTGAATGGTGCGACGACTTCGCAGCGGCGCGCAACGAGTCTCTGAAGCACGCCCAGGGCGACTGGATTTTGGTGTTGGATGCCGATGAGGTGCTGGTACCGGAGATTGTACCTCAGATCCAGCAGGCAATTAAGAGCGATCGACTCTTACTAATCAATCTCATCCGCCAAGAAATCGGTGCATCTCAATCACCCTATTCCCTAGTATCGCGTTTGTTTCGCAATCGCCCCGGCATCCGCTTTTCTCGCCCTTACCACGCCATGGTAGACGACAGCGTGGCTGAGATTTTGCAGCGCGAACCAGAATGGAAAATAGCTTCTCTCCCCGATGTGGCGATTTACCACTCTGGTTATCACAAAGATGCGATCGCAGCAAAAAGCAAATTCCAAAAAGCTCAAGCAGCAATGGAACGCTATATAGCTTATTATCCAAACGATGCTTATGCGTGCAGCAAATTAGGCGCGCTGTACGTAGAAAGCGGGCAAATCGGGCGGGGAATTAATTTATTAACTAGGGGATTGACTGCGGCGACAATTGATGAATCTATTATTTACGAACTCAACTATCATTTAGGCATTGCTTACCGCCAGCAACAGCAATTTGCCAAAGCCAAAGAACACTATCAACTAGCAATTAATACAGATGTGTTCCCGGCGCTTAAATTAGGTGCTTACAATAATTTGGGCAATTTGCTCAAAGATGAAGGAGATTTGCCAGCAGCAGAAAAAGCTTACAAAGCAGCTTTAAAAATAGATCCCAATTTTGCACCAGGTCACTACAATTTAGGACTGACCCTAAAAGCAACCGGAAATTTGGTAGATGCGATCGCCTATTACCGACAAGCCATCAAAATCGATCCCGAACACGCCGAAGCCCATCAAAACTTGGCAGTAGCGCTGCTGAAAATTGGCAAAATGCCCGAAAGTTTAGCAGAATTCAAAAGAGCGATCGCCCTTCACGAACAGCGCCGCCCCTTTGAAGCAGAACGCCTGCGCCGCGGACTCCAAGAAATGGGTTTGATGTAACTGAGATACTGTACCATTCTCAATCAGCCTTTCGCGGGCGGGTTCTCCAGCCCACCCACAATCAAAATACGATCTGAAAAATTAGCTCGCATCCGGTCATATAACCCTCATAAAAATGGTTGGTAGTGAGGACTAAAGTCGTTGAATGCTAAGGACTTGCATCCCTCACTACCAACTTTATCGATCGCGGTAATTGACCGGACATAATATTACTTAACTTATCGCAATAAAATCCGCATTGGCGCCCTACATATAGATTGTGCGTAAGTCCTATTCCAGAAACTTCTACACTTTTTGGTAGAGGGGGATACTACAACAATCGGGAAACATGAAAATTTTCTCATCAAATTTTCATCATCAACTCATTATTGTAGGTAAAAATGTAATTAAAGCTACAGATTAATTTCAAGTGCAAATAATCTTAGCTTGTATCCAATGAACTTACTTGTAACTTACTTGAGGGATCAAAAACATGGCCGTCAGAATTGGTAACGATAGTGACAACCGTTTGAGAGGAACATCTGGAGCAGACACTCTTCGAGGTAGAGGAGGAAATGATACTCTTGAGGGATTTGCAGGATTAGACTTGCTCTTGGGCGGCAAAAACGACGACAAATTATTTGGTGGTGCAAATGCGGATGTCCTCTCTGGAGACGGAGAGTTCACAGCAACTGATAATCTTGAAAAAGGCAACGATATTCAAATTGGCGGTAGTGGCACCGATACCCTCATTGCCTGGGGAGATGACATACTCGTAGGAGCAGGTCCAAACCAATACAACGCTCAGTTAATTACTGACTTGCAAAATGACCCCTTTTCTACTTTCATCCTAGGAGATGGAGAGATAGATACTTTCATCGCTACCAACAAAGATGAGATTGGCTATACTCTGACTATCGCAGACTACGAGGTGGGTATAGACAAGATTGATCTGAGTGCTTTTGGCGTATCTAGCGCTAGCGACTTCATTGAAATCCAAGATAAGGGAAGTTTCTTTGAACTCAAGACTCCTAAAGTCAACAATGCAGAAATTGTTCTGCGAATTAATGTCGATCCTACATTGCTAACCTACATTTAAGGTTGAGCTAAAAAAAAACACCAGAGAGTCTGCACAAGTCTAGCTTGTGCAGACTCTCTGGATTTTAATTTTATTCGACCTTTAGGCTGTATCAGATGTAACAATAAAATCAAGCAATTATCTCTACTTTGCCGCTATCCAAATCGTAGCGCCCTCCAACAACTTTAAGCTTGCCCGCTTTAACAGCTTCAGCCAAAATAGGCGAAGCTAATTTTAAATTATTTACATTCATTTTCACATTAGCTCTGACTGCATTATCCCAGGCATCGCCCAATTGATTTTTTGTAGCATCAACGGCTGGTTTAATCGCCTCCACCAAAGTGCTAATGTGACCCGGAACCGGTTTGCCATCTAAAGCCGCTTTCACAGCACCGCAGCGTTCGTGACCCAGAATTACTAATAGCGGCACCCCTAATTCTAGTGTGGCATATTCAATATTGCCGAGAACCACATCGTCGAGAAAATTTCCCGCTACTCGGATATCAAATAAATCCCCCAATCCTTGGTCAAAAATAATTTCCGGTGTTACCCGCGAATCAGAACAAGCAAGGATGGTTGCAAACGGATGTTGACCCTGTGCTACTTCCACAATTCGCGATCGGCTTTGGTCGGGAAATGTCCGTTTTTGGTCAATATACCGCTGATTCCCGTTCATCAATTTCTTGAGTGCGGCGTCAGGAGTGATGTTTGAGACTACTCCTTCTGCATAGGCCGGTTCAGTTTTGAACAGCCCTGGGGCCATGGTTGCCACCAGCGCCCCTGCACTTGACATCCAGATCGCACTCCGCCTCGACATCTTACCTATTTCTTTTGAGTCGGTCATTGCTTGCAACTCGGTTAATTATTTTATATTTATTAGTATAATATTTGCCATCAGCCCAGCAAAATTTCTTTACTTTTTCTTTACAAGTACCTGCTAAATATAAACTAATAAAAAAATCGCCCCTTGTAATTTCATGGAATTAACTGCGGTCATCATTCTGCCTGCGGAGGATGCTATAATGTATCTAAAACAACAATTATTTATCAATGAATCACAATGTCTTACGTCGCCAGCATTCATATTTATCCGGTCAAGTCCCTTGATGGCATAGCTGTCAGTCAAGCCCCTATTCTTGCTAGCGGAGCTCTAGCAGGCGATCGCTCTTTTGCCATCTGCGATCGAGCAGGAGAATTTGTTAACGCTAAGCGCAACAGCGGAGTACATTTTCTGCGCCTATCATTTGACATAAAAAAGAGAATCGCCGGTCTGAAAATTCAAGACACCGAACAAGAAATATTTTTTCATGTAGATAGAGAACGCCCCGCCATAGAATCTTGGTTGAGCAACTACTTCGGTTTCCCCGTCAAGTTAATTGAAAACTTGCTCGCAGGCTTTCCCGATGATACCGCAGCACCCGGGCCAAGCATTATCAGTACCGCAACAATAGCCGAAGTAGCATCTTGGTTTCCGAGAGTTTGCGTTAACGAAATGCGACATCGCTTGCGAGCTAATATTGAAATAGGAGATGTCCCGGCTTTTTGGGAAGATCGACTTTTCGGAGCAGCCGATGAAGTTGTCAGGTTTAAAATAGGGCCAGTAATATTTGAAGGTATTAATCCCGGTCAGCCCTGTCTGCAATCTCACCGAAATTCTGCTGCTAAAGAAGCTTATCCAAACTTGAAAACCATGTTAGCAGCCAAGCAGAATCAAATCATGCCTGAATTGCAAAAAAAAGGTCATTTCAATCACTTTAGTCGGCTACTGGTTAACACGCGAGTGCCACTTCAAGCAGCCGGAACAATAGTACACATAGGAGATGAAGTTCAAATCCTCAGCGTCAGCAAATCCGTATTTAATACCATTTCTGATTAATTAAAAAAATTAGGAGGACTTGCATCCCTCACTAATAACTCAATCCTTTTGACTTAAAGGTCGCATTACCAATCACCAATCACCAATTACCAATCACCAATCACCAATCACCAATTACCTTAGATTTCGGTTGGTACTATAAACCACGATCGGTCTGTCAATTCCTTTAAAGCGGAAATCTCCCATCGGCTCAAAACTTTGGGGCAATCGCAGCAACGTGTAAGTAGCTTCGCTCACCACGCATTCCCCAGGCTGACAAATTCCCTCCATCCGAGCAGCCAGATTAATAGTCGAACCCAACACAGTATAATCAACTCTTTTAGAACTGCCGACATCACCAATTATTGCCTTGCCGCTGTTAATAGAAATCCGCAATTGCAGCGGTTCGCCCAAACTCTTATTTGCATTGAGTTCGTCAAGACGGTTGAGCATTCCCAAAGCTGCCGCCACAGCGCGATCGGCATGATCCGTTTGAGGTTCCGGCGCTCCAAAAAATGCCATAATACAATCTCCAATAAACTTATCTAAAGTTCCTCCTTCCCCAAAAACTTCTTGCAACATTTCCTCAAAAAAATTGTTGAGCAACCGCGCAATTTGAGGGGGACTCAAGCGTTCTGACATCGCAGTAAAGCCTACAATATCTGCAAATAAAATACTGATTTCGCGTTCCACAGGGGGCAGGCGGTGGTCAATTAAAGTCCCCGTATTCATTAAATGCTGAACCACAGCCGGAGAGTGATAGCGTTCCAATCTTTGCCGCATAGTTTCTTGGGTGCGGAGTTTTTGTGTCAGCAGCCAGCGCTGCACGCTAGAAGCGACAATATTTCCTAAAGCCGAAAAAAAGCTCAAGTCTTCATCTCCGCCCAGATACCACTCTCTAGAAGTCAGTTGAGCGTCGCCGTAAAGCACTCCAAAAACTGTATTTTCATCCCAGAGAGGAACAGCTATCGCCGTGCGAATTCCTTTATCGATCATGCTCATATTGTCGTCAAACTGTTCGTCAAACTGAGCGTCGGCAGTTTTTAGAGCAACTTGTTCTTCCAATACTTTGCGGCAAATAGTGCGGCCGATCCAACTGCCGTCAGCGGGGATATATTTATTTTTGGCAGTTGGTCTGGCGGCAGTTTTAACTACTTCCAGTTCGCCGTTATTTCGGAAGTCTATTAATAGTGCCAAACGTTCGATGTTTTTGATATCGCGGAACACGATTTGCTGGACTTGATCGAAAATTGCTTCGATGGATTCAGCGGTGTTTAAATACTTGGCAATATCGACCAAGTATTTTAAACGCGAGATAGCTTGTTCGTAGTTTTTTTCAATTTTTGTGTCTGGTTCTATCCACTGTTTTTGGAGTTCTTTAGCTTTGCCGAGGATAGTCACTCCTTCGGGCATGGTGCCGATTTCAGGAAGTTGGGGGTCAGAGCGATCGGGCAAAACGACAATCAAATTAATCCGGTGTCCCAGATAAATCACATCGCCCTGATGGACTAAGTGAGGTTGGTTGAGGGGACTGTTGTTTAGTAGCGTCCCGTTGGTACTGCCCATATCCTCAACTAGCCACTCCCCTGAAGCTATTTTAAACAAGCGGGTGTGGTGCCTGGAAATGTCAGAAAAAGGCAGTTGCAAATCGCATTCTAGCAACCTACCGATAATAAATTGCTCGCCTTCGACAGGCACGGTTTTTTCGATGATTCCATTAATTTGAAGTTCCAGATTCAGTTCATTCATAGACAGCACCGCTGTTGAATTTTCAAGGCTTGGATAAGACTTGAATTCATCAGATCAAATCTCCTACAAGTCTTATAAAGCTGGCGGCAACTCCAAAGTAAGCTGACCCAACACACCAGTTCTAAAATCGTTTAACATCTGCCGCGCCGTTCGTTCGACATCTCCTTTATACCTGTCTTTTGCTACTTCGTGCAAATAATCTTCACCATTGCTAGATCCTATATCTAATTTATACCGAGATTTGAAACCAGATACTGATATCAATGTGTCATCAGCCGCCTCCAGCCCGAGGAGCAAATCTACCATAGCTGCGGCTACTACCTGATTGTCGTAAGCTGCTTCGCCAATATCTTCGCAAATAGCTAATTTTATGGCATTTTCTTGATTGTTAATCCGGGTGGGGATAACTCCGGGGGCGTCTAGTAACTCAATTTCGTCAGAAATGCGAATCCATCGGAGCGATTTAGTTACTCCAGCTCTGCGGGCACTGTCTACCACTCTGCGCCCTAACAGGCGATTAATTAAAGCAGATTTGCCGACATTGGGAAAGCCCATCACTACGGCACGGACTGGACGGGGTAGCATTCCTCGATCGAATCTACGCTTATTTAGCTGCACCCCAGCCTCCTGGACAGCATCGGAAACATCGTGTACTCCTTGACCGTGCTCGGCGTTAGTAAAATAGGCAGTTTCCCCCTGAGATTCAAACCAGGTTTCCCACGCATCGAGGGTTCTAGGCGTAATCATGTCCATGCGGTTGATGACCAACACTCGCGCCTTACCGCCCACCCAGGTAGGCATTTGAGGGTGATAAGTCGCTAGTGGAATGCGCGCATCTCGGACTTCTAGCACCACATCTACTCGCTTTAACTGTTCTTTTAATGCCCGTTCAGCTTTGGCAATGTGACCGGGATACCATTGAATTTTCATTAGTTATTAGCTATTAGTTATTAGTCATTAGTTATTAGTCATTAGTCATCAGTCATCAGTCATTAGTCATCAGTTATTAGTCAGAAGTGCGAGCCTCGGAGTTTGCGAGCAGCAGTCATTAGCGATCAGTCATCAGTCATTAGTCAGTTGTTATATTAATTCTGTAGGTCGCTGCACAGAATGGTAAGCCTGAAATCCTTTCCGGTAAAGGATATTCTATGCAGCTTCACAGAAAAATGGTATTAGTGGTCAGTTGTTATTAGTTAGTTGTTATTGGTTGAATGACAACTAACCACTAACAACTGCCAACTGCCAACTGTCAACTGTCAACTGTCAACTGTCAACTGTCAACTAAGGCACAATCAAAACTGCACAAGGAGACAGATTGATCACCCGACTGGTAACGCTATCAGACGCGCCATCGTCAGTTAAACCCATCCCCCGACAGCCCATCACAATCAAATCAGCCCCAACTTCGTCAGCCACATCACAAATCGTGAAAGCAGGTTTGCCTTCTCGTTCGATGATTTCAGCTTCAATTCCCTGCTGGGAAAACATCGACTGGGCCTCAGACAGCAGTTTGGCGACTGCTTCGGGAGAGCTCATCACCTCTGACGGTGGGGCGGCACCCTCCTCGGCGGGGGGTTCGACTACCGACAGAATAATTAAACGAGAAGCATAGGTTTTCACAATATTGACAACCTTTTCCGCGGCTTCGCGGGCTTCTCGGCTTTGATCTACAGGAAATAAGACAGTCTTGAACATAGTTCGCATTTCCCGGACACGGACTCCGATAAAATGTTTACGTTGAGCCAAATCAGTGCCGTTTGTTTCATCTTCCGTTTTTTGTACGGGCGCGGTTGAATGCGCCCGAGGCCCCAAGTGCAAGTGACGAGTGCCGCCATTTCAACGGAATTAGACAAAAACACAAATATTAGGAGGTTAATCCTGTGACAAAAAAAACTGTAGCAAATTTATCGGCATCGGACTTATCGGGCAAACGGGTATTGGTGCGTGCGGACTTTAACGTGCCGCTCGACAACGGCAATATCACCGATGATACTCGCATCCGGGCTGCTCTGCCGACTATTCAGGATTTAGCGTCGAAGGGCGCTAAGGTCATTTTGTGCAGTCACTTCGGGCGTCCCAAGGGTGTGACGGAGAAGTTGCGCTTGACTCCGGTTGCTAAACGGTTGTCGGAATTGTTGGGGAAGGAAGTCAAAAAGACTAATGACTGCATTGGGGATGAAGTAGCTGCTACTGTGGCGGCGATGGCTGATGGCGATGTGGTGTTGCTGGAAAATGTCCGCTTCTACCCTGAAGAAGAAGCAAATGACCCAGAATTTGCCAAGAAGTTAGCTTCTGTTGCTGATTTGTACGTCAATGATGCTTTTGGTACGGCTCACCGGGCTCACGCTTCGACTGAGGGTGTGACTAAGTATCTGAGTCCTTCGGTGGCTGGGTTTTTGATGGAGAAGGAATTGCAATATCTCGGTAGTGCGATCGACAATCCGCAACGTCCCTTAGCTGCTATCATCGGTGGTTCTAAGGTTTCCAGCAAGATTGGAGTCATCGAAAAACTGCTCGAAAAGTGCGACAAATTGCTGCTGGGTGGCGGCATGGTGTTCACGTTCTACAAAGCTCGCGGTTTGAACGTTGGCAAGTCTTTGGTGGAAGATGACAAGCTCGAACTAGCTAAGTCTTTGGAAGCTAAGGCAAAGGAACGGGGAGTTACTTTTCTGTTGCCTACTGATGTGGTAGTTGCTGACAAATTTGCTGCTGACGCCAACACTCAAACTGTCTCCGTTGAAAGCATTCCCGACGGTTGGATGGGTTTGGACATCGGCCCGGATTCTGTGAAAACTTTCCAAGATGCTTTGGCCGATTGCAAAACGGTAATCTGGAACGGGCCGATGGGCGTGTTTGAGATGGAAAAGTTTGCTGCGGGAACTGAAGGAATTGCTCATTCTTTGGCTGGAATTACTAAGACTGGTACTACCACGATTATCGGTGGCGGTGACTCGGTGGCGGCTGTAGAACAGTTGAATCTGGGGCCAGAAATGAGCCACATTTCTACTGGTGGTGGTGCTAGCTTGGAACTGCTAGAAGGTAAGGAATTGCCTGGTGTTGCAGCTTTAGACGAAGCTTAAATCTTCCGATAGAAGGTAGAAGACCGAAGGCAGAATTCAAGATAATTGTCAATTAAAAAAAGTTAATTTTTTAGTTTGCTATGCTATTGAAATTTCTGCCTTCTGCCGGCTTATATGGTCTCCACTAGAACCAGCCTAATACAATTGGTTCGTAGTGAGGACTTTAGTCCGCATCCAAGAAATGACTAAAGTCCTCACAGCCTAATAAAATTGGTTCGTAGTGAGGACTTTAGTCCGCATCCAAGAAAGGACTAAAGTCCTCACTACAAACCTTTTATATTGGAGTTATTGAAGGTCAATAATATTACGTTTACCAGTGCAAGCCTAGCGATCGCAAATTTTGCGAGTATAATTGGTCTGAAGTGGCAGTGAGGTTTGTTTGTGAAATTTAAAATCTTGGCAAGTGTAACGGCAACTCTAGCAGTTTTAGCGCCGTTTTTGCTGGCACCCCCCGTCAAAGCTCAAAATCCCGATCACGTCCAACAGTTGCTAGAAACTAAGGAGTGCGAGGGCTGCGATTTGAGAAATGCTGATTTGTTTAAGGCGAGTTTGTACAGAGCTAATTTAAGAGGAGCTGATTTAAGCGGAGCTAATCTCTACGAAGCTAATTTGCTAGAAGCAGATTTAAGTGGTGCTAATTTGGCAAATACTAACTTGGTTAATGCTGAAATGTATGGTGCCGACTTGGACAGCGCTAATCTGCGAAATGCGGATTTGTCTAATGCTTTTTTGGGGCGGGCCAATCTGACGAGAGCTGATTTGCGCGGTGCTAAGCTTTTTAATACTAATTTGGGCGAAGCTTATTTGCTGCAAGCTAATTTGTCGAATGCAGATTTGCGACGTTCGCTGCTGTTTAGAGTGAATTTGAATCGCGCTAATTTAAGCGGGGCTGATTTGTCTTTTGCTGACGTGCGCGATACTAATTTGCAGAATGCTATTCTGTCAAATACCAGGCTTCCTAGAACTCAATTGACTGGGACAAATATCGATGCGGCGAGGGACGTGCGGCAGGCTGATTTGGAACGTGCAAATTTGCGGGGTACAAATTTGGGGCCGATGGTTTGCGTGACGACGAGTTTTCCTTATTGTGTTTTGAATTTGGAATAATATCAGGTTCTCTCGAACGACGACAATCAGATGGGTTTGTAGTGAGGACTTTAGTCCTCAGATTATGAGGACTAAAGTCCTCACTACAAACCGTTTTTATTGCGGGTAATTAAGGGCTGGTACACCGTAAGTTGAGACAAAAGCTAAGTTTGAGGTGGTTTGTATCCCCTTTCTAGGGCAAATCTCACAAGCTGGGCGCGATTTTCTAACTGTAGTTTGCTGAATATGCTGCCTAAATGAGCTTGGACGGTGCGGGGGCTAATAAACAGTCGATCGCTAATTTGTTTGTTAGTATAACCCTGGATCACCTCCCAAAAAACTCTTTCCTCGGCTGGTGTTAGAGGCAAAGGTGCTGGTGGTGGCAATACTGCGATAACTTTGGGTTCCACCGCCAGGGCGGTAGAAGTTTGCAGCAGTCGGACAATCTCGGCATGAATGCGGTGAGAGCGCTCTAACTGCGCTTTCACCTTAGCCAAGATTTCTTCAGACTGAAAAGGTTTTACCAGATAATCGTCAGCGCCGATCGCATGACCTTCAACTTTTGCCTCTATTTCGCCTTGACCAGACAAAAATATAAACGGCACCAACTGTCCTAAACGTGTAGTACGCAAGCGCCGGCAAAACTCAAACCCGTCCATTTCCGGCATCATTACATCTGAAATCACCAAATCTGGGGGGGCCTTCTCAAAAATCGAGAGCGCCTCAACACCAGAATTAGCGCATTCAACCCGGTATCCTTGGCTTTCAAGGTACATTGATAAGACTGTTTGACAGTCTGTTTCGTCGTCAACTATTAATATTCTTTCCATGACAGCCTTGCACCAATTCCAGTTGACAGTTCTTGAAACTGCGGCTCCCAAATTGACACTCCTGAGCTCAGATGAGCGTGAGGATTCTTAGTTCAACGATCGGACTTAAATTAAGAGCGTTACCGCACCTAACCCAGGGGTCTAATCTCCCTAAGCGTTTACGATCTTGCTAGATCGAAGTTCCGACGTGTCCCGTCGTACCTATCCCGCGATTCAGGATATTAATTGCGGCATTACGATCTCAATCCATCTCGCATCCACATTCACAAACAATGGGTTCGGGTGGATAGAGATTTTTTAACGACTTCCCCACAATTACTGCATTCTTGACTGGTATAAGCAGGGTTCACCGCAATGGTAATCCGACCAAACACTTTTCCAAAATATTCTAAGAACACTCTGAACAGGTACCAAGAAGCATGGCTAATTGATTTGGCTAAGCAGTGATTTTTAACCATGTTGGACACTCTCAAATCTTCATAGACCACTACGTCGTTTGACGTGATTACGCACCTTGCCAATTTGATAGCATGGTCTTTACGCTGTCTACTTATTTTGAGATGTCGCTTACCTAAAATCACTCTAGCTTTCCGGCGATTTGACCCACCTTTTGCCTTCCGGCTTACAAGACGTTGAGCACGTTTTAACCGTATCTCACCTCTATGCAGAAACTTAGGGTTGGAAACCGTGTCGCCATTTGAATCAGCGTAAAACTCTTTCAATCCTACATCTAATCCAACAGTTTTACCTGTCATTGCAACTATTTCTACTCTATCTACTTGAATACAAAATTGAACATAGTAGCCATCTGCACGTTTTACTAGCCTTACCCGTTTAATTTGGTCTGGCTGATATACATTCATGTCTCTTGTACCTTTTAACTTCAGCCTACCTATTCCGCACTTGTCGGTAAAGGTGACTGCTTTTCTATCTTCTGAAAGCTTCCAAGAGTTGGTTTTATACTCAACAGAACGACAGTCTTTTTGGAACTTGGGAAACCCGACTTTTTTACCTTTTACACCATTCTTTATGTTTTCATAGAATCGAGAAATACTAGCCCATGCTCTTTCTGCACTAGCCTGCCTGGCCATCGCGCCTAGCTTGTTGGCAAAGTCAAACTCAGACGCCCAAATCGCACAATACCTAGAAAGATCGAACCAAGACTTGGCTCCACCATCCATCCAAAGCCGAATCGATTTGTTGCGAATGAATTGACAAATTCTAATCGCTTCATCGATTGCCTTGAACTGTCCAGGCTTGCCGTAAGTCTTGAATTCCAGAACGAGCATTATGATTTACTCCTATATTCCTATGATAACAAAGCTGTCATAGGAATGGTTGGTTTTCTCGAAAAATATTGGGAAAGTCCCCCTAGAAGCGGGAGGCTCTAACCCCATTTTTTCGGTAGAGGAATATTTGGAAAAATTTCCTTTTTTTATTCGCCCCTCCCAAAAAAGCTACAACTTTTCAGGAGAGAGAGCGTCAACTTTTCCGCTGAAAATAGAAGCTCTGAAAAACAATTTTATTGTATTATACAGAAATCCTGGTAACACTTAGACTATTCCTAGACCTGACATGGTAAGGTTTTTAGATTTTTCGGCTTCGGAGACAGGTACAAAAGGTATAACACGAGCAGGTGCTACTGCTGGGGGCTGAGCGAACAAACGCTGGTTGGCAACTAACATACTTTCAACGATCGCTGCCGGTTCCGGACGGCTGAACAGATACCCCTGCATGATATCGCATTGGTGCTGTTTCAAGAAAGCTAGTTCTGCTTCTGTTTCTACTCCTTCTGCAATTACTGTCATATTTAAGCTGTGACCCAGCAAAATTACTGCTGTGGTAATAGCAGCATTTTGAGCGTCTTCGCTGGCATTTCGCACGAAAATGCGATCGATCTTTAAGCTGTCAAAAGCAAATTGCTTGAGATATCCTAAAGTAGCATAACCGGTGCCGAAGTCGTCAATGGCAATCCGAATTCCGAGAGCTTTAAGTTCGTTTAAAGTTGCGCCTGCGACTGTCGCATTTTCTACCAGGGCGCTTTCGGTCATTTCTAATTCTAAATTAGCAGGCTCCAAGCCTGTAGTTTCTAATATTTGCACGATTCGGGCCTTGAGTTCCGGGTCGGATAACTGCCGGGCCGACAAATTTACTGATATCGTAAAAGGCGAGAACCCCGCCGCCAGCCAACTCGCCGCTTGAGCGCAAGCTGAAAGCAGTACCCACTCGCCAATCTGAATAATTAAACCTGTTTCTTCGGCTAAGGGAATAAATTCAGCGGGAGAAATTATACCTCGATCGGGATTTTGCCAGCGCACCAAAGCTTCAGCGCCGATAACTTGTCCGGTAGCAATATTCACCTGGGGCTGATAGTATACTTGAAACTCACCTTGTGCTAAAGCGTGGCGCAGCAGAGCTTCTAGAGCCAACTTTTCAGGGGAGAGGACACAAACCTTTGTAGAGTCGTTAGCTAAATCTTTGAGTCTGGCTTCTGCTTGGTGAAGCGCAACTGTCAGGGGTTGGGTAATAGTTTGCCGTTTCGAGACGCGAGAAGCGATCGCCCCTAACAATTCAGCCTTAGTAAATGGCTTTGTTAGGTAATCGTCAGCCCCTAATTCCATCCCCCGACGAAAATCGGTTTTGGCACTTTGAGCCGTGAGAAAAATAAATGGAATTGTGGCAGCCAGCGAGTTTTGTCGCAGAGTCCGCAACACGTCATAACCGTCGAGTTCCGGCATCTGTACGTCGCACAAAATTAAGTCGGGGATCTCCGAAAGTGCCATCTGCACCCCAAATCGACCATTTTCTGCCACGATAACTCGGTAGCTGTGAGATTCCAGGAGTTGCACAAGAGTCTCCCGGATTAATTCGTCGTCTTCAATGACCAAAATTTTGAGCATGATACTTAGATAACAGATGGCACTATATATCAGAACCTGACTAACTCTAGCATACTCAAACTTGACAGTAACTGATTAGGCCAATTAGCTAATAAATTTTTAGCCAAATGGCTCAAGATTTTCCCTCGGTTCTTAAGTGACAATCAAAGAATTGGCAAAATTCGCAATAGTTTCGATCGCTTTCAAGGGCAGAAAACTGTGGCGCCAAACTATTTTAATAAATTTTAATAAAAAATATTATTGTTTCTCATAAAAAATGCCGCCAACACTTTCACTACTGCGCGGATAGCGGCAAGTTTTATATAATATCGGGTCAATTCGCTTTAAAAAGTGTTCGATGGTTCTGGCTTCATTCCTGGGATAGATGCGGACTAAAGTCCGAACGATCAAACCTGCTTCATTCCTGGGATAGATGCGGACTAAAGTCCGAACGATCAAACCTGGGATAGATGCGGACTAAAGTCCGAACGATCAAACCTATTTTATTGTGTCGTTCGATGAGACATCATAGGATGCACTGCCTTAATTGACCGGTTTAGTGGAATTAGCGCAAAACTTGTCATCTACAATTACAGAATTGATACTGACAGCTTGCATTGATGATGACGGAATTATGAGGTCTCGCGGAACTACAAGTGTCTTTTTGCAAACCAACTCGCTGCTGCCTACAGAGGCAAAGTTCCAAGCATAAAATTCGGGATTGCTGACTGTCGCACTGGCAGAAGATAAACCTAATGCAGTCATTAATACTAATCCCAAAGTTACTAAAGCTACGATCGCAAATCTCAGCATATTCTTTGTTTGAACCGGAAAATTTACCCGCTCGGGATTACCTTATTATTGCTCGATCGCCCTCAAGGCGTCAATAGCTATGAGTCGATTGCAGATTTACTCGTCCAGATGAGTCAGCGAACTTCAACGGGAGTCTCTAATTTTTGAGCGCGACAGAAGTCGGGGACTGAGATCCGTTTTGAGATGGGAGTTATTTCGTTTCCAGATTTAACTCGTAGGCGATCGGCTCTGATGACTGAGAAACTACCACGAATTCATAAAAACCAGCATCATCGAGAGTGCCAGACCAACTCACCTCCTCTGCATCTTCTAGTAAAGCCTTGGCTTTGTTGGTGCGCCCAGGAGAATAAATTGATAGCAGAGTTGATTTGCGAGGAGCTTGCAAATTTACGCTCAAAATCTGATTTTGGGCGAACCTGGCAATGTAAGCTTTGCCTTCTCCGGGCTTGAGATTTCCTTGAAGGGTTTTGTTGTTCGCGCGGCGGTCAAATTCGACGCTTTCAAGAGTTGCTCCTGCTTGCAAAGAGGCGAGGGTGTCGGCGGTAATTGCTTGCCAAATTTGTCCGATCGGCAAACCGATGATATTTTTATTCCGTGGGTGCTGTGGAAACCAATAAAAGAACTTGGCATCAGCCAAATCGTACAGCGCTCGACTGCTCAAATTGAGCTTGTTAACCTCGGTTTTGACGCGATCGAGATCTGCAATCTCGTAACTGCCCAACCGCGCTCTAGCATCGCTGCTGAGATTTTCGAGCTTGTCGAGCAATTCGTCGCCGATTTTCTGCCACCTTTCGCGCCATTGGCGATCGTCGTCGCCTTCTTTTAAGAGTCGCCCGTTTAATTCTGGGTATTTGGCATAGAAATTCTCATCTACAAGGTTGACGTAACCGCTGTAGAATCGATCGTCAATTTTAAGCCGAGAGTAGCGATCGCGCAAAGCATCCTCTTGCTGCTGCTTCGGGCCTGGAGTCACGGGAATCTTCTGCACTTTTGATTGCAGGTTTAACACGTAATTGCCCGCAAACCAGCCAACTCCGCCCATACTTGAAAGCACTGCCACTACGAACAAAAACATTTTCCAAGCAGGCATCTTTTGCTGATTGCCGATCGTAGCCAGTCGCACCGGAGTTCCCGGCAGTTTGGGGACGGGTGCTGGCACAGGAATGGGTGCGGTGAGAGGTGTTGTGTAATCCGGTGGTGGCTGCGTGAGTCCCAAATCTGGCTGTGGCTGCGGCTGTGGCTGTAGGATCCCATTGCCGGAAAGAGCGAGCAAAACCTCGCGAGCCGAGGAGTAACGCTGGTTCGGCTGCTGAGCGAGCATTTTATCCAGCACCAGGGACAAATTCGGAGATAGAGAACAGTGCGATCGCCAGTTCCAATTCAGCGTCTGACTGTCGAGCAATTCATGGGGTTCCTTCCCTGTCAGCAACACCAAAACCGTCGCCGCCAGAGCGTACAAATCGCTGTGGGGAGACACAATGCCCATTTGCATCTGTTCGACGGGAGCATAGCCGAGTTTGCCGATGCGAGTTGCGGGGGTGGGAGTGGGAGTGGCGTTAGCTTCTGTTTCAGCAAATAGAGATTCTACGGTGGCGGCGATTTGTTTGACTCCGCCGAAGTCAATGAGCACGGGCATTCCGTCAGACAAGCGCAGAATTAGGTTGTCGGGGGAGATGTCGCGGTGAATCACTCCCAAGGAGTGAATGTATTCAAGGACTGGCAAAATCTGAACCAGCAGTTGATTGATTTCTGCTTCGATGAACCGCAAACCCTGACGCTTCCTGGCATCCAGCAGGAAGCGGTAATTTTGACCGGGTACGTAGTCTTGGACGAGAAATAGGTAGCCTCGATCGACTATACTGACGCGAAACATTTCGCGGAAGCGCGGAATTTGATTGTGTTGCAGCTTGTAGAGCACTCCGGCTTCGCGCTCGAAGAGTTCCTCGGATTTTTGTAAGGCGTAACTTCCTTGTACTTGGGGCGCAAATTCTTTTAAAACGCAGGGTTCGTTAAATCGGTGGGCATCTTCAGCGAGGTAGGTGCGCCCGAAGCCTCCGTGTCCCAATTCGCGGACGATGCGGTAGTGGTTGTGGAGAGTTATGCCGGGGTAGATGGGATTGTTCATTGGAACTTGCGTCGGATTGTTACGCTTGACTGAGATTGGGAGTTTGGGTCGATCGCGCTAATTAATCGCGAGATTAATCTTGACACAAGTTTGTCTGTGTTGATTGGTCGATCGCCCACTTGGTTATCTTCTGTCGTTATTGTCAGACAAGCAATTTCCTGGTAGACACTTTTTTGAACTATTTGTGCGATCGCACTCAAATACACGGGACAATCAACCGTGTTTTTGGAAAAAGGCGATCGCTAAATTGTATCGGGATCGATATTTAATTCTCGCAGTTTTGCGGCCAGGCGATCGGCTCTTTGAGCCTCTTCTCCGGCTCGTTGGGCCTCTGCATCTGCTCTTTGGGCCTCTGCATCTGCCCGTCGAATCTCCATTTCTGCAACCTCTTCAGGAGTGGGAACCAATTCACCGGCTGCTGTAAAGAAACGCAATTGTCCGCTACAAATGCCCAAACTCAAATCAAGCTGTTGACTCCGCAGATAGCCGAATTCATTCGGTACAATTAGTTGATATTCTCCATCTACCAAATGAAACCCAGCTAATTCTAAAGTTTCTGGATCGAACCAAAAGTAATCATGGGTTCGGAAAGTATCTTGATAGAGTTGTTTTTTAAAGTTTTTATCTACGTTCGCGGTTTTCGGTGACAGGATTTCAAGAATGACATTCGGGTACTTTCCATCTTCATCCCAAACTACCCAACTTTTACGAGTTTTGCGCTCAGTGCCGAGTACCACAAAAAAGTCTGGGCCTCGGAAGTCTTTTGATTTAAGTTGCTTGGGGCTATAGTAAATACTGAGGTTGCCAGCAGCATAGAAGTCATTTCTATCTCGCCACAACCATTCTAGACATTTAAACAGCAGCATTATTTGTCGGAGATGCAATTCTGTTTCCACTTGAGGTTCATCACTATATAAATCGACTGGAGGAACGATAACATTTTTTGCTATCTCTTGTTCTAATAGTTCTTCTTCAGAGAGCTCTTGTTCTGGTATTTCTTGGGGAGTAACTAATTCTGCGGTTGCGGACATGGCTGCTTGGGGAGGAGTAAGAGGTGATGTGTGTATTTTAGCAAGATTTTCAGATCGATACTCTCATATTAAATAAAAAAAGGTACGTAGTTGCGCTTCAGCGCTCTTTAAAATATCAATAATGGCGATCGAACCCCAAACCCTTAGAGAACTGACGAAACTGTCGTATTAAATAAAAAAAGGTACGTAGTTGCGCTTCAGCGCTCTTTAAAATATCAATGAAAAAGCGAAGATAGCACAACTACAGCCTGAGAGAACTGACGCAACTGTCAGATTAAATAAAAAAAGGTACGTAGTTGCGCTTCAGCGCTCTTTAAAATATCAATAAAAAGCGAAGATATTACAATTACAGCCTGAGAGAACTTACGCAAATGTCAGATTAAATAAAAAAGGTACGTAGTTGCGCTTCAGCGCTCTTTCACAATATCAAGAAAGAGCGCTCAAGCGCAACTACGTACCAAGAAGTCACCCCCAATAATAGTACAAGTTACGTAAGTCTTGTATTAGTCTTTAAATATTAGAAATCACCGTATTATTTGCCATCAGCTTCTCTGAGGGCTGCCAGAATTTCCGGTCGTTTCATGCGCGCGTAGCCCCGCACTTTTCGGTCTTTGCCGATCGCCTTCAAGCGTCTCAGCGAAAGAGTATCGTAGTCTTCCTCGTCTTCCTGCTGCTGCTGGGGCGGAAACGGCAACTCCAACTGCAACTGCGGTAGCTGAGGTTTCTGCTGAGCCTTCGACTGCTTCTTAGCCTCCGTTTTTGGCTGGGCCTTCGACTGCTTTTTCGGCGGTGTCTCGGGCTGTATTTCTGAGTGCGTCGCAGCGACTCCCAGTTGGCTGCGGAGCGTGGCAATTTGATTTTTTAGGTCATTTTCTACGTCTGCGATCGTGTCAGCCACAAACTGATTAATTATTTGGACGGTGCGATCTAATTTGATTGACAGCAATTTTTCCAGTTCATCCAACTGTCTCAGGGCACCTTCAAGATTTATCTCCGAAATAACCGCCGATTTCGGAGAACTATTGCTGCCAGATTGTTCAATTTTTTTAGCCAATTTATCTACCTTTTCATGAAATGTTTTTTCAACTTGTTCTAGCAGATGCTTAATCTGTGTTATTTCATCGCGATCGAAGTTCTGCTCGGCTAGAGCTTTTACTTGTTTTTTTAGCAGGTCTTCATTCTTTTTAACAGATTGTTCTATTTGTTTTGTTAGAGTCTCTACCTTTTTTTGAAATGATAGGTCAAATTGTTGCAGTAAAGTCTCAAGTTGTGCAGTTTTTTGAGTCGGCTGCGGAGCCAAATGTTCCATTTCTGCTTGAGCCGCAACTACCTCCTCGTCGGTCATTTCAAAAACCCAAGCCCACATTTGCTCAAGGCCGAGTTCTTTCGCAACAATACACCAATCTGAACCGCAGACAACTTCGTATTCTTCTTCGTTGCTGTAAGCTTCAGTAGGACGTACAATTAAAGGAATTAAGTTGCTGCCTTGCTCGATGAGACTCCTCCTGAGAGCTTCGCGACGTTCGCGAGGGATTTCCCCACCCTGAGTCTCTGGTACCGCAATTTGGGAAGTGTAAATTTGACTGTGACTAATTGGCTTAATCCGCAAATATTCTACTATTCGGTTTTGATCTTGCGATCGATCCATCTTCTTACAAGTCCCCTTTTGTCATTAAAATCAGGTGTTTGGGTAATTATATATATTTGCACTTTACAGCCTGGGTTTTAAGTGCAACAGAACTAACCCAAGGACTCTAATGATAGGGTGCGAGACAAACACCTTACTCAGACTTTGGTTAGTTAAAGGATTTGTTGGCCTGAGTCTCTCAATCTGGGAGAGATATCAGTGGCGTGCTGTACCTGTACGGCTGGCTGTGGGGTGACAGCCCGGGCGATCGTGCAACGAGTGCTTCGCTAATACCAATTTAATGTGAAGTTGCATATATCTCGATCCCCCTAAATCCCCCTGATTGTTGGGGGACTTTAAGAAGAATCTTGTCCCCCCCTTATTAAGGGGGGTTAGGGGGGATCAGATTCTACGGGGCCTCATAAAAAATTGGTATAACGGCAAAACTGACTGCAATTCCTACAAAAAATCGACTGTGATGAGTTTAACTGGCTGGGGGACACAAATTATACACTGCTTCACTCATCTTTACTTTTTTTGGCGATCGGGCGATCGCAATTGTGAATGATAAGTATTTTTACCCTAGTCAATTACCTTTCATAAAACCAGTTTCAACTCTTGTGGGGCGTTGCTCCGAGCATCACCCCCAAAAATGCTATTGAGACGACTGACAGCCGCTCAGTATTTTTGCCAGCAATCAATAAGTTTAATCATTGTTTTGTCGGTTAACCCTTTAATACGTTCCACCACATTGGCAAATGAGACAAATGGCCGCACATCTCGCTCCTTGAGTATGAGTTGTATAACAGGAGCCTTCAGCAGCTTAGTATCTTCTAAATTCGCTTTCAGTTGAGCTGGATTTTGAGTATTCAGTGCTGCCAACAGCGACATTGGTTGAGAAGTTACCTGTTCAACTTTTGGTACCGCATCTACCAAACTGGGCTTTGACGATGCAGGCTCTGATTTCAACTCATTAATTCTGCTAGCCAACTGCGCTTCAATTAACAGAGGTAATTGTTGTGAAATTAGATTTTCAACCTCTTGTATTCTCTCCGCTAACAACTCTTTTTCGCGGGCGTGCTCAGCTTTCAATTCATTAATTTGAATTTCTAACCGGGCTTCAAGATTTGTCAGCCGCTGCTCTAAACTAGATGAAGCTTCTAGAGTTTCAATTTCAACTGAAGCCTCAGTTATCAATGACTCTTTGGGAATTTCAATTTCACCTAGATTCTCAGTGATTGCGGTTTTTCTGAGGATTTCCAGTTGTTCCAGGAGAAGTGCTTCATTTTCCGGTTCCAGGATGAATGCTCCGATTGTCTCGCCCTTGAGAGGTTCAATTTCCCTGGCTCTCGCCGCAGCGTAGTATTCAAAGTCTCCGTCTACTATTTCGTAGGCATCCATGCTGGTACGGCGGACAATTATCGGATTAATCAAGCCTCCTGAATCTAAAATGAGTCTAGCTAATTTATCCAAATCGCGATCGGCAAAATTGGAACGGGGAACTGCGGAAGTAATTCTTTTCACTGCAACCAGTGACGGAGATAATTTTTTCATAAGTTTTTACTTACCTATTTTTACCAAAACTTCTTCGGCTAGCATTTCAAATTCTTGGGATGAAGTGCAATCCGGTTTAAAATCTAGCACCGAAATCGGATCGGCGATTTCCATATTGCCCACGATTTTAAATAGTTCTGCACACTTTGCTAAATCTTCTCTCTCATAAATTACGCTGTCCATGATTTCCAGTCCGTAGCGTTTGGGAATTGCCTCCCTCCGCTTGGGCAAACTGTACTGTACAAATTTAAGATTAGGTGAGATTTTACAAGGGAGGATGCCTAAAATTTCTAAAGGTTTTTTGCCAATTTGTTTTTTGAAGCCATTGACTTTTTTGATAAAATCCTTGACATTAATCAATCCTTGATTGGCAAAAGGTTTCAAGTCAGAAGGAATAATTAAATAATCCGCAGCAATCAGGGCAACTCTGGCGAAAAAATTCAAAGATGGCGGCGTATCAATCAGTACAATATCGTACTTATCTTCTACTTCCGCTAGTTTTTGAATTAAAATCATGCGACTGTAATCTAGTTGATTGAGTTCCGTTTCATAGTACATTAAATCG
Organism: Microcoleus sp. CAWBG58; assembly: GCF_020883045.1. NCBI lineage: Bacteria > Bacillati > Cyanobacteriota > Cyanophyceae > Oscillatoriales > Microcoleaceae > Microcoleus > Microcoleus sp. CAWBG58. The sequence continues at coordinate 132,257 of NZ_JAHRFA010000005.1, forward strand.
ATGTGGGAAGGAACTACATCGATTTTAGGATTGCAAAAATTAGACTCGCGGGCTACTTCGGCGATAGAGTAAAAATCCTCTGATTGCAAAACTTGAAGAATATTGCAATCTTTCAAATCATCTTGTTCTTCATCTTCAAATTTAACCAAACCAGTTGCAAAGGTTGTATTTGCCTGACTGTCTAAGTCGATGACTAGGACTCTTTTACCTTCCTTGCTCATTGCTGCTGCTAAATTGACTACAGTTGTAGTTTTGCCGACGCCGCCTTTGTTGTGGTAAACTGCTATTATTTTCATATTGTTTGGTATGGTTTGTGACACGCTCAAATCTGATTTAATTTCAATATTAACTGATAAAGGTTCAGCTATTTTTTCAATTGCTAATATTTGATTCTGCTCGGGTTCTGGGGTGGGAGGATTGTTTGATTCTACAGGAATTTCGCTAATCAAGTCAGGAATAACTAAATTAATTTGACTATCTTCTTCTTCTTCTACTTCGAGATTATCAAGATTTTCACTAATAGAGTCAGGAATAACTAAATTAATTTGACTATCTTCTTCTTCTACTTCGAGATTATCAGGATTTTTGCTAATAGAGTCAGGACTAACTAAATTAAGTTTACTATCTTCCAGTTCCAGATTGTCTTGATTTTTTACAAAATTTAAACTATCTCTGCCTATTAAAGCTATAATTTCATCAAATCTACTTTCAAGGTCTTGTCCGGCACACTGAAAAACTAGCTGAATATCATTGCTGACTCTTGTATAAATTCTAAGTTCTTTACCGTTAGTTATGAGTCCGTAGCGAATACTTAAACTTGTTAAGTAACGCTTGAGTTTCCGAAGATGGCGGTCTAAATTTTCCTTGGGATGTTTTGCTTCCATGACTAAACTCATGGGCGAGTCTGCATCGAGAACTCTGGGGATAACTTGGGTGGCAAAGGAAAGAAAGTCTAGGCGAATATTCCCAAAGGCGATTTCTTGGTGCCAAGTGTCGGGAGTATAGCCGAGTTTTGGCAACAAATAACTGACAATGAGTTTGCTTTCTACTTCGCTTTCGTTGCGACAGTTATTGGGATTGAAAGCCATTAGATTTTAGATTTTAGATTTTAGTCGTAGGGTGTGTCGCCGCAGAAAATCACAAACAAATATCGACAATCTTATTAGGTACGTTGTTGCGCTTCAGCGCTCTTTAATATCTTAAGAGAGCGCTGAAGCGCAACTACGTACCTTATGATTGAGAAAACCCGGTTTGTTTAACAAAACCGGGTTTTTCGGAGATTTATCGCGTTTCAAACTTATTTGGTTTGAGCGTTGAATTCATCTAATGTTAGATAGCCACCAGCGGGGTTGTACAGGTGACAGTTGTCGGCAATCCGCTTCATTAAAGACCAAGAAAATTTGGTTTCATAGAGATGGGGTTGCCAGTTTTCTTTCAAGCTGCTGTGGGCTAGACGCAAGTTGTACCAGGGTATAGCAGTTGAAAGATGGTGGGGAACGTGCACGTTAATGTCGTGGCATAGAAACTCAACCCAGCGGGGATAGTCGCAGTGAACTGTTCCTGAGAGTTGTGCTTGGGCTTCGTTCCATTCTTTGGGTTCTTTAAATGAAATGTCTGGCGCTGTGTGGTGAACAATGGTGAAAGTGCTCATCCAGAAGTGGTAAACCATCCAAGGCATCAACCAAAATTTGATGAATCCCCAAATGCCTGTTGTAGCAATTAAAGTCGGAAATACGATCGCAGCACCGATCAAAACCACAAAAACCGAAAACCGCACTTGTTCGCGTTGTTGACCTTCTTTGAAGCGCCACCACATAAAGTGTACTTTTGCCCAGTGGGCGATCGAGCCAACCCACCACAGCGGGCCGAAGATTAAACTATAAGCTATTTGTAATGCTTTGGGCGCGGCAGCGTAGCTTTCTGCTGTCATCGGTTGCCAAGCATTATCTTCACCAATTTTGTTGGTGTGCTTGTGGTGGTAATTGTGTCCGTGACGCCATGCGTGAAACGGAAAAATTAACGGCAGAAATGCGAGATGTCCGACTAAATCGTTTACCCAGCGGCGGTTGGCAAATGACCGGTGTCCGCAGTCGTGGCCGATCACAAAAAAACCGGTTAATCCGGTACCTGTGAAAATCCACATTAGGGGCAGTAAATACCAAGGTGATACTGCTAGGCCAAAATAACCAACAGCAACTAGAAGAACGTTGACGATGACTTTTGTCCAAGCTTTGCGGCGGTTTTTGACAAACACTTCGCGCGGCAGGGTTTTGAGAATATCTTTGAGGCGCAGGTTGGAGGTGTCCGTTGCGGATGTCAAATTTAGTGGTTTTTCGATCGATGCTGTCATAAATTGATTTCGATTCTCCGTGTGCCATCTGGATGGCTTAACAAAATTATCGCAGTAAAATATCACCTCGCTACCGACAATTAGCAGACGAGTTGAGCAGTAGGCAAGCACGTTTTGGCAAATGCTAGCGATCGCTAGCCGCAGATTAAATGGCTAGCGCTTTTGGTTAAAAAACTGCGGTTAACAAAACTTTACTTTTTATACCACAGGGGCGGCACAATTAGCACGAGTTGCCGTTAATTGCCGTTGCCCACAGCAGAAGTTTTGCCGATCGCAACTTGAGAACAAGCAACAGAGCGCTGCTGTTTGAGGGTTTGGACTTGCAGCAGCAAGGAGTCGATTTCTGCTTGCAGGTGCAGAAACTTAACTTGCTGATCGGCTTGGTAGGGACACTTCACCGAATCAAGTTTGCGGGCAAAACCCGTCGATAGCGGAGCCGAACTAGCGATTTCGGGATTGCTAGCCGTGACTTGAGGCCGAGAAAGAGTGGATGAATTATTTGACATTAGTAATTGAGTAGACATATCTACACATTCACACCATTAAGTTACTTTAACCTGAACCGATCGTATCAAACATTAAATTAACCGATCGAGCTAAAATTAGTGTAAATTCTTTGCCAAAGCCTAGAAACCATTGACATCGTGACCCTGATTCTACCTGCTACTGACTCTGCTGCTAACTCCGCTGCCCGCGCAGCCTCGCCGAAACTTCACGGTTGGCCGGGCTTGATCGAAGCTTATCGCCCCTACCTGCCTGTGACGGAAACCACGCCGGTAGTGACGCTTCAAGAGGGCAATACTCCCCTGATTCCAGCACCGGCGATCGCCTCTCTCATCGGTAGAGACGTGCGCGTTTTGGTGAAATACGACGGTCTCAACCCCACTGGTAGTTTCAAAGACCGGGGGATGACAATGGCGATTTCCAAGGCAAAGGAAGCCGGCGCCAAAGCTGTAATTTGCGCCAGTACCGGCAATACTTCGGCAGCGGCGGCAGCCTACGCCAGGCGCGGGGGAATGCGGGCTTTTGTGTTGATTCCCGAAGGTTACGTGGCTTTGGGCAAGTTGGCCCAAGCTTTGCTTTACGGTGCGGAAGTGATTTCAATTGTCGGTAATTTCGATCGGGCTTTAGAAATAGTCCGCTCTATGGCAGAAAATTATCCCGTAACTTTGGTCAACTCCGTCAACCCTTACCGCTTGGAAGGCCAAAAAACCGGCGCGTTTGAAGTGGTGGACGCCTTGGGCGATGCCCCCGACTGGCTGTGCATTCCCGTGGGAAATGCGGGAAACATTACTGCATACTGGATGGGTTTTTGTCAATACCATCAAGTGAATAAATGTTCGCGCCTGCCGCGAATGATGGGATTCCAAGCAGCCGGAGCAGCACCGTTGGTAATGGGTGCACCAGTGTCGCACCCAGAAACTTTGGCGACAGCAATTCGGATCGGCAACCCTGCTAGCTGGAAACAGGCGATCGCAGCCTCCGAAGCCAGCCGCGGCAGTTTTTCTGCTGTCACCGACGAAGAAATTCTCGACGCTTACCGCTTGTTAGCATCAGAGGAAGGGATTTTCTGCGAACCTGCAAGTGCGGCTTCTGTAGCCGGTTTGCTGAAGGTAAAAGACCAAGTTCCGACGGGAGCAACAGTAGTTTGCGTGCTCACCGGTAACGGTTTAAAAGACCCAGATACGGCAATTAATCACAGCAAGAACAACTTTAAACAAGGGATTGCTCCGAGTTTGGATGCAGTAGCTGGCGCGATGGGATTTTAAGCAGAAGGAAGAAGGAAAGGACACGGATTTGGACACGGATGAATTTAACTGAGTTTTATTTCAGGAGATATGAATACTCTCTGTTCTCTTATGTGTCTTTTCTTCTTCAGTCAAGCGGATGTTCTTGAGGGGAGCCAAATCCGTTACCGAACTTCCTTCGGCTATAATAGGATTATCTGTCAAACAGTTTTGAGAAAAAGTTATGTTACTAACGAAACCTCGTGCCGATCGAGTTGTTCTATATAATATCAGTTGGCAACAATTTGAGAACTTGCTCGCGGATCTCGGTGAAAGCCGTGCTGCTAGATTCGCCTATGACAATGGAACTTTAGAAATTATGACACCCTTACCCGAACATGAATACTACAAAGAAACGATCGGCATTTCCATTCAAGATATAGCTGAAGTGTTGGAACAAGACTACGAAAGTTTAGGCTCAACCACTTGGAAACGAGAAATCCAAAAAGCTGGGGTAGAACCAGACAATTGTTTCTACTTCCAGAATGAGTCAAAAATTCGCGGCCAACTCCAGTTTAATTTGGAACAAGATCCACCACCGGATTTGGCTTTAGAAATAGACGTAACGAGTAAATCTCTCAGTCGTTTTCCCATTTATGCTCGGTTGGGTGTTCCTGAAATTTGGTGTTACGATTCGGGTGAACTGAAAATCTACCAACGGTCGGGGAAAGAATATATTGAGGTACAAACTAGCTCAATTTTTCCAACTCTTCCGATACAAGAAATACCGGAATTAATCGAGCAAAATCGTAATTCTGGGCGGATTTCTTTGCGTAAAGCCGTGCGAGCATGGGCGAGAGAAAAATCGGGAGAACTCTAAGATATTTTTCAATCAAATTTAGACTAATATCACGAGCTGATAAAACTTCTTAGTATACCCATTAGCTTAGCTACATTATTCAGGAAATATTCATTAGGATCGATTTCAACTACAGAATCAAATAATTTCATAAATTTCCAGTTTGTTCCAGTCGTTACAGCACCATAAATCATTTCATTATTACTTTGACGTTGATTAACTAGAACAACTTTAAATAGGGAATTGCTCCGAGTTTGGATGCGGTAGCTGGCGCGATGGGATTTTAAGGAGTTATATCCCAATACGGTTGACTTAACGCTTTTTGACGAATTTACGATCGCGATTTTATAGCCAATACAGGCATTTTCCCCACATCAGATTGTTCTTAAGTCAACTGTATTGAGTTATATCCAGATTCCTCGGCGGTTGAAACCGCTTCTACACAAATGAAGTCCGCCTTCGCGGACTAAGAAATAAGACAGGCAAGATGCCTGTTCCACTCTTAGTTAAAATCTCTTGTGGGGTGGGCATCTTGCCCGCCCCTAAACGTAAGGTTGAACGGAGTGAAACCTAACTTACTAAGTACAATAGTCCGGACAGTTTTGAATCACTCACGGCATCATGCGGGTTTGGCCTCCTCAGTGAGGTCAAATCCTAACGGTAGAATGCGGGTTTGGGCTTCCGTCTCAAAAACTGTCCGGAGTATTGTAAGTAGGTAAACCTAATTAAATAGAAGTTGAGTAAGTTCGTTTATGAAAAATTTGCTAGGAGACAGCGATCAAAGTATCAAATCATTCTCTATAAATCTTGTACTTTCCAGGCTCTAAGTCCAGCATAGCTAAATCCCAAGTGAAATTTCACTGCCTTATTCTCATCTCGACCCCTTATATACCCTTCTCGGCTCGGAACAAAAAAAGCCTCAAGGCCAGAAGCCATCTCAACTTTACCTGCTTTACCACTTTTAATTTCTGAAATTCGCCCATGTACTAATGTTAATAGAGAAACATTTTTATAAAAGTCAGCATTTGTATCTTTTTCACCTAAACGTTGGTGATAAACTAACCTTTTCATTCCAGCTTCATTTTCATTACCATACCACTCAAAGCTGAAATTATGATTTCTTAGTAATTGAGATTTAGAAAAACTTTCTTGGATTAGCTCTTTAGCATTATTACTTGCTAAAGTAGAACCATCTAATGCTTTTATAACATACAAAACATATAAATAGTATGTGGCATCAAGAGCATCAGTATTTGCTCTCCAATAAGTTAATTTCTCAATAGCAGAGTCAATATTCTGTTTGAAAGAACGACGTGCTGCTTGGAACCACAGGCGGATGTTTTTATCACTTTCTGGTTCTTGAAGAATATTTTGCTCTAATAATTCTAAGACTCTCTCAATTTCATTTGGTTTTAATTCATCCCATGAGCCTGAGCGTTTGGCTACATAGGCTCTTACCAGTTGGCGACGAACAGGAGGATGATAGACATCTTTATTATCTAAAAGACTATTCCAGCGTTGAATAACTTGATTATAATCTTGATACAGCTTGGCTAAATTTGCTTGACACTGTACTACAAATTTATCTGGCTTTTCACCTTCACGTAATCGACCAACATTTTCTAGCAATTCTTCTGCCAAATCTAAAAGTTCAAGATACCAAGCAGATGATTTACTGGCTAAAAATTCTTCAATAGATTTTTTGATAGATTTTTCTATTGATACAGAGTAGCCAAACTCAATAACCCGAATTAGCAATTGAATATGCGAAATATATCCTGGTTCATTATTTGTATCGATCTTCCTTGTTTTACTAAACTGTTCACCCGCCTCAATTACCAATTTACGGATTTCTTTTAATTCATCTGGAGGGTAGCTATTCTGTTTTAAACGTTGATTCATTAAGTCGTACAACTTTGAGCGCAGACACATCCCCTTCATATGGTAAAGAAGGTGATCTGTTGGAGATAAATTAATTGCCTCTTCCACAGCTTCTAGAGCTTCTTTGTATTGTTTTAATTCAATACTATAGAAACGCGCTAAATGCCCCCAAAAATGGGCTTCATTAGGAAAATTTTCAACTAAGGATTTAAAAACTTGTAAACGACCTTCTATGCTTGGAATATTCTCAATTAATTGAGAATATTTTTTGGAACGACCATTAGTCAATGATATTTGATTAACCATTACTTTCTTCCTTACCCATTAATTCTTGGTTATCTTTAAGAACAAATAGATGAGTTAATACATCTATTACTTCATTGGTAGGTATGCGGTTGTTTTGGCTACATAGATTTATAAAATTCAAAGCCCACGCAGACAAATTTTGCGACCAATTCCTTCTTTCAGCAGAACCACTTGATAATACCTGCTCTACAATTTCAACCGCAATAAGTTGGTGTATAGGACGCCAATTGGTAGAGCGTTCGCATATTAATAAATCCAAGAGTGGCCTTGCAAGTCTTTTTTCAAGCCAGATCGTTTTGTTACTCATACTCTTTTGATTTTTGTCCTCAAGAAGAGAGACAAATAACTGAGAAGATAAGCATCTTTGTGAATAATAGTATGTAAGTGCTATATAAACTATTATTTCTTTTTGAATTTCCAAAACCTCTTTAGCCTCTAGCCTGGTTTTGACATAATCATATAAGTTAATAAATTTATCTTCGTAACTTACTAATCCAAAATAAAATGGTGTTTTAATATTTGAGTTTTCATCCGACCTAATTTTGTCTAACTCCGAACGCTTATTAGGAAATTTTCCAGAATATTTTTCTATAAATCGCAAGCATTCATATTCTGTGAGAGTGGAGTTCAGAGAGTGACTACGTAATTCTTGATTTTTAGATTTTGAAGGTTGATAAAATCTCCTTTGTACTATCACAAAAACAACGGGTAATGACTCATTTCTCACGAAATTATAGAGCCGTTCTATATCATCTAGATAAATTTGGGATGCTTCTACAATAACTAATATTGATTGTTCTGTTTTGTCGTATATTTGCCGTAGACGATTGTAAGTTTCTTCTACAGAAGAATGACGGTTGCTAGCTCCTTTAGTACGAATCCTATCCAACAAAACAGTTGGATAAGTTTCATGTATATCCCAAGCTACACGCCGCGCTACTGTCGTACCTCCGGCACCCGGCTCATGATAAAAGCTGATGCGAGTAGCAGAGCGAGAGTTTAAATCTTTTCGTATCTGTTGAATCAAACCTTTTGTAATATCTCTTTCAACATCACGGCTGAGGTTTAAATCAAACCAAGAAACCGTCATTCCACGATAAAAATCATGCTCAGGAATTTGAATCTCATTTTCTGGTTTTCCACAGTTTAAATGAACAATTTCAAAGTCCTCTTGAATCCAGAGAAAGTCATTTACTGACAAAACTGCTGGCCCTCCATTTAGTGATGGCAACCAGATCTGTTGGCTATCAATATTTACCTGAGAATGAGGAGTTTTTTTACGTAAACCCTCTAAAAATTGAGGTAAGGTAATAGGGATAATATCTGCATTAAAAGACTCTCCGAAAGATTCAACTACAGAAGAGATTGAAAATGAATTGTTAGTAGCAAATACAAAATTAGCCGTATCTCCAAAAGCACTGTCAATAGATTCACATAATGTTCGGATATAGCTAGGCTCATCCCAAATACTTACTACAGTAATTGGCCGATCAGAACAAGCTTTGTAAAAGTCTATTAATAATTGCCTTAAATACGTTGAATATTTTCTATTCCATTCCCGCCAATTATCATCTACAAATGTTTTTTGAAATCCCGATAAACCTCTTGCTGCAAAGCAATAAGTGGCAGATTCAGGTGCAAATGTTTGTCTATCTCCTAGTTTTACCAAGTGTATAGATCTTCGTAAACCCAATTCATCTTTGACAGCAGCTACAACTCCATCAGATTCAGTATTAGGATTAAAATCAATAATTAATGACCAGTTAACTTTACCTAAAAGAGTTAATAGCTCTTTAGGAGTATTGAATTGAGGAGGAGTTATAAGTATAAATAAACGACCTTTATCATCAAAGTTATGACAAGCTAATAGAAGTTTATCCCAATGGTTAGTTTCTATTTCATGAAACCATCTAGTAATTCGATTTTCTTCATCTTGGTCAGCCTGTTGATTAATTGATCCTAAACGATGATATATCTTACCTTTTTCCAGTATATTTCCTCCAAAATTTTTGACTATACGAATTGGGTTAACTCCTTTGACAATAAAAATTTCTATAATTCCAAATTTATTACCTTGTTGGTCGGTATGAGTATAGTAAAGAAACTTGGGTTTAGGATCTACTTTGTCTTTTACTAAATTTTGAAATATTTCATCATCAATAATCTGAGTAATTCCATATTCATACTTTAAAGATGTATCACCGTGTTTATATCTGCGTGCTTTGCCATCTACCTCTTCGACACCCATGACAATATATGCACTGCTTTGGCGAACTGTATTAGCTAAACTAATAATATCTTTAATACACTTCGCTTTGTTTATTTTTTGACTATCTTCGCTATTCTTATTGCCATGCAAGCAATATTGATCCCTTTTGTAGTCAATTATAAACCCTTCATGCTTCAATAATAGCTGGTTAAAATCATCATCATTTGAGATCGATGCTTCAGACATTGACTCTCCTACTTGGTTAAAAATGATATTTACTTACAGTCAAGTATAGCACAAATTTTGAGGAATGTAAATAATTTATACATGAGTTACGATCGCGATTTTGCCATAAACCCGATCAGATCGCCTAAAATAAAACTCAACTCTTTAACAATTATACAATGACTAGCCCTACTGCAACCCTGTTAATTGCCTGTCCCGATCGCAAAGGACTCGTCGCCTTACTTGCCAATTTTATCGCATCCCATAACGGCAATATCATCCACGCCGATCGCCATACAGATTTTACCGCCGGATTATTTCTCAGCAGGCTAGAATGGCAATTAGATGGTTTAGACTTAACCACCACAGACGGATGATACAACCGGATTTGGTATGACTAATGACTAATAACTAATGACTAATTCCCAAACGGCGGTAAATCGAGTAACTGGTTTTTAGAAGGTGGAAGCTGGGCCGGATTCCGGCCGGTTTGCGCGGGATTTTGGCGGATTTCGATCGCAGTTTCGCCCGGATTTGCGGTACGAGTAGGGACTATTTCTAGAGAATAGGCTGGTGATGGTTCCATTTTTGTAGTAGGAACAGTTTGTGCTTTAGCCAGCAAGTCAATGGCGTCTCCGAGGGCGGTGGTTAAATTTTTGCTAGTTTCGGCGTGACGGGCTTCTTCTTGTTTGAGGGCTTGAGTGAGTTGTTTAATTTGTTCGATCGCCCGATCGCGCTCTTCGAGAACTTCTGCTAACTTAGTTTTAAGTTCCCCAACTGTATGCAGTTGTTCAACCTCATTCTGGCGTGCAACTCCAGCTTCGTCACCTTCGGGCGCAATCGGGGAGAAAGTTTGAAATTCCTGTATCTGTGCTTCCAAAGCATCGATAGTTTGCTGAGTTAACTTAGCATCATTCCGTCGCTGCTCGGCTTCGGTATTGTAGAGTTGGCGCCATTGAGCCGCACTTTCACCAGCGTCATCGCGATCGCGCGAAACCTCTGTTAACTGCTGTTGCAGTCGCTTAATTTCATCTAACCACTGTCTGATATCTTGAGACATATTGTTTATTTTAGAATGGGGAATGGGGAATTGGGAATTGGGAATTGGGAATAGCTTAATTAATTCATTCCTGGAGGCAGAGATATTATTTGTGGGTGATTGTGTCCACCTTGGATCGATAAATAGTGTAAAAATTGCCGATCGACTTGTAAGTCATATAATTAACATTTGTCATTTCCAGTTGTCGCCCCTGAGTTTATTTTCCATTTTCCGTTTCCCCGTTTCCTGTGCGCTATGAACATTTTTTACTGGCTGCGCTACCTAATTTTAGCTTTGTTTCGGGTGCTTGTGAGGCTGCTGAGAGCTGTTAAAAGGAAATTTGGTGATTTTTGGCTGTTCTGTCGCTGTTTGACTTGGAGCACGCTCAAGGAAGTCGGCGTGAAAGCGGGAGAGCAGCGGTTGCCGGGGCTATCTGCCGAAATGGCCTACAATTCTATGCTGGCCCTGTTTCCGGGGCTGTTGGCTGTCTTGTCGGCGATCGCCCTGTTTGAACCTTTGCAATCAACACTTTATCAAATTGCCGGTCTTTTGGGCAAAGTTATACCAGATGAAGTCCGAAATTTGATTCGCACTTCCCTCAAAGAAATCCTTTTATATCGCAACCAACAACTATTTTCACTCAGTTTTGTCGCATCGCTGTGGGCATTTTCTGGAGTCATGAGTGCGGCGATGGCTGCGCTCGATCGCATTCATGAAATTCCGAGCGATCGCACTCGACCATTTGTGAAAGCAAAACTGATTGCTCTAGCACTGAGTATCGGTACAATTATATTATTAATTCTAGCATCGGGCGTAGTATTTGTCAGCGACTTAATTGTACAAGCTATTGCCCGCCAGAGTTGCCTGCTGGAGTCGGTCGCTAATTGCAATTTAAAAGATGTTCAAAATTGCTTGGCACCGACAGACAATTGCCCTTTGGAGTCGCAACTGTTAGCTGTTTGGCGGCTGTGGCGCTGGCCTAGTTCTTTAGGCATTATCTCAGTTGCCTTTGCCTTTGTTTACCGTTACGGGCCGAGCCGACACCAAAGAGATATTCCGATTTTTTCGGGGGCTGTTTTTGCGGCTGTTTTGTGGGCGCTGATTTCAGCTTTGTTCCGCTTCTACGTTTTGAATTTGGGTAATTATAGTTGGACTTACGGGACGATCGGCACTTTTATTGTTTTGCTATTGTGGCTCTATCTTTGTTCTTTGGTGATGCTGATCGGTGCTCAGTTAAATGTGACAATCGGAAAAGCAATGAAACTAAAATAATTGGGAATTGGCAATGGGGCATGGGGTATTGGGCATTGGGCATGGGGCATTGGGCATTGGGCATTGTTAGCTGTCAACTGTTAACTAAGAAATAATAACTAATAACTAATAACTGTTAACTGTTAACTGTTAACTAATGACAACTGATAACTGACTATTACTTACCAAGAAGAATGGTTTTAAAGCCTCCTCCTTCGAGGGGGAAATAAAACAAAATTATTCACTTTTTGAATCCTCTTGCTAAGTAGAGGTCGCTCTCAAACTGTCAACTGTCAACTGTCAACTGTCAACTGTTGAACTTACTTACCGGAGCGCCCTTTACCTGCGGAGTATAGTGCTGAGGATGCCCGCAACAAAAGAAAGTAAAACCAGTATCCAAATAACAACACCGGGAATGAATGTCAAGAGGCCAACACCTCTGAGAATCCAAACTAGCAAGGTGATGCCCAGGATACTCAAAAAGATGCGGGTAGATAGTCGCATTTGAAATCTAGGAGAATTAGTCATGTTAAATCTTAAAGTTTTGTCTGGATCGATGATAGCTGTTTTATTGGCGATCGGCTCTTATCTGGGAGCAATATCTAATCCGGGTGTCGCTGTGGCGCGCACGGGTGCAAATACCCGAGGGGAAATAGCCAATGCTGCTGCAAAATCTTCCTCTGCAAGTGTAGCAATTGCCGATCGCACAATTGGCGAAGCAAAAATCGGCATGACTTTCGGACAACTCAAGCAGGCTTTGGGTTCCACAGCCCAGTTTAAGGTAGAGTCTCCTTTTATGGTAGACTTTGATGCAGTCACGGTTAGTCAGTCTGGAAAAGTGCAGTATCGGATTATCTACGCTGCGGGTACAAAGCTGAAAGATGCGGATGCGATCGAACTTTTGATGACAGACAATCCCAATTATAAAACAGCTCAAGGCGTCGGGCCAGGAATGACCTTAAAACAAGCCGAGGCAATTTACGGCAAAACTACTTTATCTTATAATGTAGATAATGAATCGAGAGAAAATGTAGTTTTTGCCAACCAACCGAGCAAAAAGTTCTTGTTTGTTCCCAAGGCGGAAGGGAAGCAATTTGCGGGAGTTTACGGCGCGGGTAAAGGCGGATTTTTTGAGACTAACAAGTATCAAACCAATGCTGTAATTAAGTCAGTGATGGTGCGGAAGTAGCCTTCGCATCATTCCTAGAAACCGGGTTTCTTCCGAGATATCTCGCCACCCAACCAAAATTACCCTAGAAACCCGGTTTCTTAGCCTAAAATTAAGGATTATTTGTATTTACGTCCAAATACTCTTGATTGTCAAGATAACTTTTAACATTCTCAAGTATTTGACGCAAATACTCTATGACTTCTTCCTTCATTTCTAATAGTTCCTCAATAGCCTGATATCCCCCCACTTCTTCAAAAGACTTAATCCCGTGGGCTAAATCATTTCTATTACTTTTAATCACTACAAGATTTTGCCCATTTTTGGTCTTAGCAAAGTCTGTTTGATATGAAAAACCGTATTTGTCTGCTATTTCTTTAATTAACCTAGCATCCACATTTCCTGAAAACAGTTCCTCGCGTTCAAATGTAGCTGTGATTATATCAGTAGAGAGTTGATTAATTGTTAAATAAATTTTCTTAGGAGAACGATTTTTAAGATTTTGGAGGACAATCAGTTTAATTTCTGGTTTGAGTTGGTCAAAGGTGACTGCTTTATTTTTAAACTCCTCAAATATGGATTCAATCGCATTTCGCATAGTAGATTCAACCAAGTTATACAGCAACAAAAAACCATTAGCTTTGAGAGTTTTTGCTAACTCAGAATCGAGGCTTTTAATTTGGTATTTGCCAGTAGTATCGAGGAAAGCTAACTGCGTTGTCTGTTTTTCTAGGCTCTCCAAAAATATAAAGTAGTCATCCACATCTTGAACGCGTCTATTAAAATCTAAGAGTACATTTTGCATAATTATTCTGTCAGTCGATCGCGGGCATATTCAATACGCACAATCTTTTTTATTTGTAGCAATAATTGCTGTAATATTGTGCGTCCTTGAAAAAACATTTAATTTGGCATTAAAAAGATTGTATCCTTTCAAATAACTCTCTTCGGACTTCCTCATTTGCAGCTTTGGTTAGTTGGATTACCCGAACTGTAGTTCGGCTGAAGTTCCTCTGGCGAGGAAGCAATAAATCAGCAAACTTAAATCCATTTAATTGCTCTATTTTTTTGAGTCCACTTAAGATTAATTCGTTATTGAGAAATCTAGCTAGGCTGAGAATGCGTTGTGCACCGTCTACGATCTCTAAACGTGGTTCATCATTTTCATCGTGACCGATATCAACAACAAATATATAAGGTATTGGCAGCCCCCAAATTACAGATTCGATAAACTTTGATTGCCTGGTGTCATCCCAAACAATTTCACGTTGGTACTCTGGAATAAACAATTTATTAGTATCATCGTTAATTCCTTCCAGATATTTTTGAACGAGTATTTCGACTGGATACTGTTTCGTGTCGTAATTAATTTGCTGCCGCTTGTCGCGAATTTCCATTTCAGCGGCATTTCTGTCTTGAAGCGTAATTTGTTCTAGTTGCGATCGCATATTTTTAAGTAACGAAGAAGCACTGTACATACGAGCATTTTACCACAACCCAGGGTTCATTGAGTGCTGTTCCGATAATTCCGAGATGATGTGCTCCCAAAAGGCGATCGCCAATAAAAGCGATCGCAATTCTTCACATCTACTCAAACTTATATCTTTTGTGCCGCAGCGCGTTTAGCATCAGCTTTCCGCCGCCACTTTTCGTCTATTGTTGCTGATTCCTCAAGAGCTTGTTTAATTTGCTGTTCGCCGACGATCGCAATTTCGCAAATTTCCTCTAGGATAGCTTTTTGCTGTTCCGTCATTTCTGCTTGTTTCATTCTTGAAATTATCTGCATTCATCCGCCGATATCTGCGGTTTTGGGTTCCAAGATTTCTGCAAAGCGATCGCCCTGATTCACAAAAAGAGCGATCGCCAAACATAAACCGTCGCGAAGATTACAATCTACAACGCGCTAGTGAGGACATTGGAAAGCCGATCGCACAATGCCTCCAAACGATTGCTTTCCCCCTTTAAATCGAACACAACCTCAAACTTAACGTGGGGTATAGTTTGACGCAAAAACTGAAAATGCCCCTCTGCATCGGAGCGACTGCGGCAGCGGGCAACAATTATCCATTGCCCAGAGGGTAACAAACGGGCGATCGCCCAACAACACAAGCGGTCTTTGTATGTCAACATAGAACTCATCTCCATTGATATTTTTGGAGCCAGAGCCAGCCCGGAACCTTGGACAGTTTAGGGGCTGGCTTCTGACGTTTTAGGGTTTTAACCCTATATTCACTTATAGCATAAATCGATGTTTTTAACATCAAATGACACAAATATTTATCTAATGACGTGAGAGTGTAAAATTGAAGACAGTTGCAGTAAATCTATGTCAGCCAATGCCTTCAATGCCTTCACGTATGCGAGTCACCGTTACATTGCCAGAAGAGGTTCATCAAGCCTTGTCCGAATGGGCTGAAGAAGAAGATAGAACCCTTGCCAACCTTCTATCCCACGTGGCAGCTAAAGCAGTCAGAGATCGCCAAGAGCAAAAAAAGGAAGAATCTAAGAGCGATCGCCCTTAAGCGGGATTGGCACAGCGTAAGGTGGACTGTTTTGAGATGTTTAGGAGTACAACGAATGGCTTCACGGGGAAGAGTTACCGCATATCTGCCAGAAGAAATTCAAAAAGCTCTCGAAGAATGGGCAGAAGAAGACAGCAGATCCGTTAGCAGTTTAGCCACGTATCTGTTGACAAAATCTGTTCGAGAGCGTCAAGAGCAGAAAAAAGATAAATCAGAAGGCGATCGCACTTAAGCACGATCGCCCCCAATCCCATCCGCGTCCATTCGCGTCTATCAGCCCACATCTGCGGTTAAAAAAAAAGGTGAGCCGCAGCCCACCCTACTAAGATTATTTCGCAGTCACCAACTGCGCCGGCAACCTTTTAAACGCCAACCTTTCATTCTCGATATCGACAAAAATGGTATCGCCGTCAACAAAATCTCCCCGCAAAATACCCTTCGCCATTTGCGTTTCCAACTCGCGTTGAATTCCCCGCTTCAATGGGCGCGCACCGTACACCGGATCGTAACCAATTTCTGCTAAAAAGTCGATCGCAGATTCCGACAATTTCAGAGACATTTTGCGATCGGCTAAACGTTTTTCCAAGCGCTTGACTTGCAACAGCACGATTTGGCGCAATTCCGGTTTACTCAAACCGTGGAAGATAATCATCTCATCAATCCGGTTCAAGAATTCCGGGCGGAAAGTTCCGCGCATCGCATCCATCACCCGACTCCGCATCTGTTCGTTATCTCCCGCCACATCTAAAATGTATTGAGAGCCGACATTCGATGTCATAATAATCACAGAATTCTTAAAGTCAACTGTGTGACCTTGAGCATCCGTAACGCGGCCGTCGTCGAGAATTTGCAGCATGATGTTGAAGACATCCGGGTGCGCTTTCTCGATTTCATCGAATAGAATTACCGAGTAAGGACGGCGGCGCACAGCCTCAGTTAATTGTCCGCCTTCGTCGTAGCCGACGTATCCCGGAGGCGCACCAATTAAGCGCGAAACTGCGTGTTTCTCCATGTATTCCGACATATCAATGCGGACGATCGCCTCTTCGGTGTCAAACAGGTATGATGCTAATGCTTTCGCCAACTCGGTTTTACCAACGCCCGTAGGGCCGAGGAAGATGAAACTCGCCACCGGGCGGTTGGGATCGGACAATCCCGCGCGCGATCGCTGAATTGCGTCTGCAACCGCCGTCACCGCTTCATCTTGTCCGATTACGCGCTTGTGCAGTTCGTCTTCCAAGTGCAGGAGTTTCTGCATTTCCGATTCAACTAACTTGCTGATCGGAATTCCCGTCCACTTAGAAATAATCTCAGCAATGTCAGATTCCGTGACTTCTTCTCGCAGCAGAGTTTTACCCGTGGTTTGAGTTGCTGTTAGCTTAACTTCAGCTTCTTCTAGTTGTTTTTGCAACTGAGTTAACGTGCCATATTTCAACTCCGCAGCGCGGTTTAGGTCGTATTTTAGTTCTGCTTGTTGAATTTCAATGTTAGCTTTGTCAATCTGTTCTTTGATCTTTTGGATGCTACCGATGACACCTTTTTCCGATTGCCACTGAGCGTTCAAACCGCTTTGTTGTTCCTTAAGATTTGCCAAGTCTTTTTCCAGTCTTTCCAAACGTTCGATCGAAGCCGCATTGCTTTCTTTTTGCAGGGATAGTCTTTCCATTTCTAGCTGCAAAATCTTGCGATCGATTTCGTCTAGTTCTTCCGGTTTGGAAGTAATCTCCATTTTCAGTTTAGCCGCCGCTTCGTCCACTAAGTCGATCGCCTTGTCGGGAAGGAAGCGATCGCTAATATATCGAGTAGACAAAGTAGCAGCCGCCACTAGGGCGCTGTCGGAAATTTTCACACCGTGGTGCACTTCGTAGCGTTCCTTCAAACCGCGCAGAATCGAAATAGTATCTTCAACTGTCGGCTGATCGACATAAACTTGTTGAAAACGGCGTTCTAGGGCCGCATCTTTTTCGAGATACTTGCGGTATTCGTCGAGAGTTGTAGCGCCGATACAGCGCAATTCACCCCTCGCCAACATCGGTTTGAGCAAATTGCCAGCATCCATCGATCCTTGGCTGGCGCCGGCGCCGACAACGGTGTGAATTTCATCTATAAATAGGATGACTTTGCCGTTGCTATCCATAACTTCTTTGAGCACGGCTTTCAACCGTTCTTCAAATTCTCCCCGGAATTTTGCACCGGCAATTAACGCGCCCATATCTAAGCTAATTAATTGTCTGTCTTTGAGAGATTGCGGCACATCTCCGGTGATAATTCGCTGGGCGAGTCCTTCGGCGATCGCAGTTTTGCCAACTCCCGGTTCCCCAATCAGTACCGGGTTGTTCTTGGTGCGGCGGCTCAAAATTTGAATTGTGCGGCGGATTTCGTCATCTCGTCCGATTACCGGATCGAGTTTGCCTTGACGCGCCGCTTCTGTCAAATCTCGGCCGTATTTTTCCAGCGCTTCATATTTGCCTTCTGGATTTTGGTCTGTCACTTTGTTGTTCCCCCGGACTTGGGCGATGATGTCTTTAAGCTTGGCTTCATCTAGTTTAAATTCTTGCAGTAAATTTTTGCCAAAGCGATCGTCCTTAACGTAACCTAAGAGCAAATGCTCGATCGAGATAAATTCATCCCCGTACTCTTTCCGATAAGCTTCAGCCCTGTCTAGCAGGGTGTCCAGGGAACGGCCGAGATAAACGTTGCCACCGCTTCCAGAGATTTTGGGCTGGCGGCTGATAAACTCGTCAGTGCGATCGCGCAATTTTGCTACAGACACTTTCGCCTTGTTAAATAAGCTGCTAGCGAGTCCCGATTCTTGTTCCAGCAACGCCTTCATCAAATGTTCGCTTTCTAGCTGCTGCTGCTGAGCTGTTTTGACAACTTCTGGAGTGCGGGCTAGGGCTTCCCAGGCTTTTTCTGTAAATTGGTTCGGATTATTTGGTTGCATAAATTTTAATTCCCTGAATTCAAAAACATGACTGCTGTGAAGGCAATGGCTCGATTGCCCGTATAGTTGTCATTGTAGGGAGTTAGCGGCGGGAAGGGCGATCGGTGTTCCCGTATATTGATATAGGTATTTCCGCCCTGTGTTTCAGCATAGGTTTGTAGTGAGGACTTTAGTCCGCAGCTTTGTAGTGAGGACTTTAGTCCGCCTAAAATCAGAGGACTCAAGTCATCAAATATATAAAAACTGTTTACATTTCAACGCCTAGAGGAAATATCGATGATTCCATTACATCCTGAATTTATCACCAAAAACGGCAAAAAAGAATTTGCAGTGATACCTTATGAAGCAATACGGTTTACTTAAGAAGAATCTGACTTGGAAAAAATGTCTGTATTGCCTAGAAAATCGTCAGATTAAATTCCTAAAAAAGCGCTAAGTAAACCGTATTGCCTTATGAAGAATTTGAAGCACTGCAAAAATTAATTGCGGACATAGAAGATTTGAGATTTGAGGGTGCATCTGGCGCAAGGCAAATATATCTGTAGGGGCGAAGCATGACCGCAGTCAATATGGGATTATAACTAATAACTTATATGCGGTCATGCTTCGCCCTCTTAAAAAACCATATGCACCCAGATTTGATTAATTTGAGGGTGGCAAAAGAAGAAGATGCAAATCAGCCTTCTCTTGATTAATTTTGTCAGGTGCGTCGATCGCAGATTGTTGATTTTTTTAGGGCTTGTTGATGGCGGCGCACCCTACAACTGCTGATTAGTTTTGTCAGGTGCGTCGCTCGGGGATTGTTGATTTTTGTAGGGATTGTTGGTGGATCCGCACCCTACAACTGCTGATTAATTTTGTCAGGTGCGTCGCTCGGGGATTGTTAATTTTTGTAGGGATTGTTGATGGATCCGCACCCTACTGCCAACTGTCAACCAAGGGCGGGCACTCTTGGCACCGCCCCTACAAACTGTCAACTGTTTTCATGCCTGCATCACCACCCGTTCCGGGAGACTGACAATAAAAACTGAACCTTTCCCGTTCTCACTTTCAACGCTAATTTCGCCACCCAAAATTTGACACAAACGCTGGCTAATTGTCAATCCCAAACCCGTCCCGCCGTACTTCTTAGTAGTCGAAGGATCGGCTTGAGTAAAAGGTTTAAATATCTGCTCTAATTGTTCGTTTGTCATCCCAATCCCAGTATCGCTGACTCGAAAAATTAAAAATTGAGAACTGTAGTTTGAACCCGAATTAACAGCATTATTTTTATTTTTATTCCTTTTCTTAGGTTTTGGCTTTTCATTTTTAACTTTTTCGATCTCGATAGTAATGACGCCTTTTTCGGTAAATTTGGCAGCATTGCTGAGCAAATTGAGGAGAATTTGCCGGACTTTCGGTTGGTCGGCGTACATCATGCCGAGTTCGCCTTTTGCTTGCAGCCTTAAAGCATTGCCTTTTTTCTCTACTAGCGGTTGAGCCGTAGTCATCACTTCTTCAATCATCGTCGCCACATCGAAGTGTTCCAAATAAAGCGTCACATGACCTGCTTCTATTTTAGAAATATCGAGGATATCGCTGATCATGTCGAGCAAATGTTTGCCTGCGGTTTGAATTTTTTCTAAGTCGGGGAGAAAGTCTTCGGAGCCGGAATCTTGAGCATCTTCTTGCAGCATTTCGCTGTAGTTGATGATGGCGTTTAGGGGGGTGCGGAGTTCGTGGCTCATGTTGGCGAGAAATGCACTTTTCGAGCGGTTGGCAGCTTCGGCTGCTATTTTTGCTTCTTGCAAGTCTTCCGTGTATTCCGCGACTCTTTGGATCAGTTCGTTGATCGAAATTGCCAGCATTCCTACTTCGTCGGAGGTGGTAACGGGTACTTGCAGGTCAAAGTTCGATTCTTCTGACACTCGCTGAGCGATGAAGGTGGCGGCTTGTAGTGGTCGGGCGATCGCCCTGCTGGTGTATATTGCCAGTAAGGTGGCGATAATCGCTGATGCCAACAGAGAACCAAGCAGAATCAGAGTTCCGAGTTGTTCAGCTTTCTCGTAGGTTCTAAATGCCTCGTCTGCTTTGTCTCGAAAGGTGCCAGCCAGTTTGGCTGAATCTTGCGAAAACTGTTCGAGTTTAAAAGCGTTGTTCCCCGTGGCAAAATTATTCAAGCTCCGCTGGAATACCTGCCGCTGCTGCGGATTCAAACCAGATAACTTGGCATTCCCCAGCAGTTTCTGGACTTGTTGGAAGTAAGCTTCTACGGTTTTGCTGTGGGCTTTGGCGAACTCTTGAATCTCTTGGTAATCTTTTGTAACACCGGCAGAAGCCGACGGCGATTGGCTTTGCAGTTGTTCTAGCTGTCCGCTCATCTGAGCAACGCGAGTCAAAAAGTCCGATCGTTCCCGATCGAAAATTTGCGGTTGTGCCGTCAGATTCAGCAGTAATTGCTGGTGAATTCTGACTTCCTGGGCGCTATTATTCAGATTGGTGAGGATTTCGGCTTTATCTCGGTCGATCGCGAGTTTTTCTCTCACTTGCTGTTTGTGATATGACTCTACTCCCCGTCCCCCGGCGGCGCCCAAAATGGCAATACCAATGACCAAGGCGTATCCGCAGCCGATTTTTTGCCTGATACCCAAGCGGCCCAACAGACTTTTAAAACCTATTTGAGAATTGTTCTGGGATTGATTGTTCGAGGCTAAGGTTGAAGACATGGGCAATATACTCGTCACCCTGAGGGGCATTATCTATTATTCTAATTGATGCCTGCCCGAGGATAAATAAAGTTCTGGCAAAGAGCCAAATTTCGGCAGTTATGGGGTCTTTGCAGGGTTCCACACCTCGACCTGCTTTACAGTTTGGGGGAGTTATGGTTAAAAAATTATGACACAAGCAAGAAGGCAGAAGCAAGAAGCAATAAAAGCCAGGGTTTAAGACATTAGGAACGTCCTCACCGTCGGGCGGTTGCTATATATAGCCTTTCTCAGATATATCTGGCACGCTTGCGGTAAAGAGTAATTGGGAAAAAGGTAATTGGTAACAGGGAAAAAGGTAAGCGATAGTTCCTATAGGCTCGCTGAGGCTTTTCTCCGGTAAAGACGCTCGCTTGTGTGTGTTCTCAAGGCGATCGTATCAGAATTTGACATAACTCATATTTATGAGAACCGCTATAAGTTGCGAGTTATGAATTTGATTGGTGATTCAAGCCTCAACTCTACTCGCAACTCACAACTTATCGCTATTCTTCTACTGGCAAAGTCGAAATTGTGCTAAGTCAGCAGGAAGTTTTGAAGCATTAGGTACGGTAGCAGAGGCAGGAACGAAGATTCCCATACCAAAACTGCAACCCTCTTCCTTTGTACATTCGCCAGGCTTAGCAGTGATTTGATATTCCCCTTGGGATGGCGGAGTAAAAGAGATTGATACCAGTTCGCCCGTCTTTTGACTCGTACCGATTTCTTGGCCGCTGTTGGCATCCTTGAGGGTTAGGTTTAAATCCTGGCAATTTCCGTCGCAAGTGGCTACAAAAACATACTCAATATCTGGATGCAGCGTTGCTCTAAAAGGAGATGAAACTTGCTTGCGAACAGTGCCTATCAATGGCCAAAACACCAATTTTTGACCGTTGCTCGAACGCTGGTCAACTTCTGTTTTCAACCGACAAGTAACAGTTTTTTGCTCGTTGGTCAGTTCTTGAGCAATAGCATTTCCTACGATTGCAGTACCAAGCAGGAGTGCAATCCCGGAGATAGTGAGATGTTTGATATTCATTGATGTCCCCTCAAACTAATTTCTGGGTGATTGCAATAGACCGCTTTTCGTGGCAGTCTATTGATTTATCTGGAGCCTATCACATTTATTGACTGTTCTAAAAACAGCTAAGAGAAAAGTGCGATCGCACTGGGTACATCTGGGTTTTGCATTTGTAGTGCTGTCGGGAACACAGGAAAGCTTTTTCAACAGTTGACAGTTGACAGTTGACCGTTGACCGTTGACAGTTGACCGTTGGAGAGCGACCTCTTTAGTATTGTACTAAATGAGGATGCTCCGCATCGATGTCTAGAAACCTGGTTTCTCAAATGTGCGATCGAGCTTCGCAGATACCACATCAACAACATAATTTTGCTGATGTCAATATAGCTGGTAAAAGTATAGTCATCTATGACATGACGTGGGAGGCACCCGGCCCTCCCCTTTCCCTTTCACTTTGAGCGGATCAACCCGCCTCGGCTGAGCTACGCCCACGACCTATCCCATCGCTAAAAGCATTTGGGATTGCTTTTCTTAATATATTATAAGACCCATTAACATCGGCATTAATCAATCGACCTGACGACGTTTTGTACAATCCTCTCTTAATTCTCGAACCACTAAATGTGACATCCCCAGAGCCAATATTTCCATAGACAGGAATTGGATCTAAAGAAAAAAAATCAGATTTGGAAGTATAGGATTCCTCTTGCTCTATTACCTTTATCCCGACCAATGAGGCTTTGTATTTCAACATTTCAATTAGCCGAGCATGAGAAATGCTGACAAAGTTTTGATTGGTTTTCTTGCCTAAATTAATCTCATTTTTCCATTTTTGGTTTTTGCCAATTACTAGCGTCCCTATCTTTTCGGATGCGAGCAGATTGATTATCTGCCGACTGGTGTGATGCAAGTAATTATCAACTTTTTGATGGCGGCAACGAGTCAGGCGCCCAAGGCGTGATGAGGAGCAGCGGTTTCCTTTTAATTGAGATTGCAGTTGTGCCTTACGCTTGTTGTAGAATTGATTAATTGATTTGAGTGGTCGCCCGTTAATCAGTAATGGGACAAATCCCGGCTGATTTGAAGTTAGCGCTACTAAATTATTCAATCCTAAATCGATACTAGCTACTAATTCTTTTTGATTTTCGACGGTGGGCTCCGGCTGGGTACAGGCATTGTAAATTACCTCAATTACATAGGAATCACATTTTGGCACTAATCTAATTTGACAAATTTGCTCTGGTTTGACCTGGGTTTTAATTAAAATCTTAGTACCGGACAGCTTGATAATTCCTTTCTTTAGTTCCTTGCTACTAATCGCTTGAATTGTATAAACAAGAATATTCCGACCCTTGACTTTATCTTTATACTTTGGTAATTTCGGGCGACCGCTAAATCACGCGCAAGTCGATTTTGTAAGCTTTGACTGCTTCAAAAAAAGACTTCCAATTTTTGTCTAATATCATTAATATTTGTTGACTTACCTTGGCTGGTAATTCTTTATATGCTTGATGAGATTTCATCAAACGGTTCATTTCGTTGTAATTTATATAACCCCATCCATAGACAAAACTTTGACGGATAACGTAGTTAGCGGCATTGTACAAATTTTTGGATTTAAAGGCTAATTCGTCTATTTCAATAAAACGGTGTTCGCTGGATTTAATGATGTGTCTCTCTGCTAGTTGCATTTAGACTCTCCATTTTTTAACGCTCGCGATAATTTTCGCCGGTACGACCCTTGTGACTATATGATACTATGATTGCTTACTACTGCTTACAAACTTAATGAAGTTTTATAATACATATAGGTTGATTTTTTGGCGATCGCCTTTTTCAAAAAAATCGGGTACACAGAAACCTGTGTTGCTAAGCTTTTGAACTTTGATTGAGTAGATCGTTTACCCTGTAATATCACCTCCTTTGTTATTCATCCCGTTATAAGTGGTAAGGTGCGTCGCTACGATATCTCTCAATAGCAACAAGAGTTGTTCGTGGCGACGCACCCTACATTTACTGTCAACTGTCAACTGTCAACTGTCAACTGTCAACTGTCAACTGTCAACTCTTCCTTTATTTATCGCTGTGCCGAAAATCCCAAGCTGGCACAAACTTAGAATCTCCCCAAATACCGCGGCGATTTTTCTTGGCTTCGGCTTCTGCTTGTTTCAAAATACTTGCACTCGGACAATTTTTTAAATATGGAGTGTAAACCATTGCTAATCCTTCCCGCACCAAAACTTCTTGAGCAAATGTGCCATTTGGTAAGCGAACTTCGCTAACTTTGCGGCCATAGCGGTCAGTATCAGTGACTGTCAAAACGACGCGGTCGCCCCCTTGTTTGACGAGCTGCTGCATTCTTTGCTCGGCTAGATTGCCCCACTTAAACTGATTTTTATATGCTGCTTTTTTGCTATTTTTTTCGGCGTTAGTGTGAGCAATTTCTGGTGCATCTACGCAGGCAAAACGCACTTTAATATCTTTGCCGGCGACATCGCTGGCGACAAGAGTATCGCCGTCGCTGACTCGTTTGACAGCATAATTGTTGGGCGGTAGCTTTTGCGGACAGCCGGAGAGTAGGAAAAGCAGAGCAACTGCGCTCAAGCTGATGATTGTAGGCGAAAGGGAGATTTTATTTTGTGTCATGGTTTTCTTTTTTTTATTTAGTTTCCATCCAATTTTGCCCCGCGTGGATATCAACTATCAGGGGTACGCTAAGCGGCAGAGCACTTTCCATCGCCGTTCTAATTTTGGGCTGCAATTCTTCCCATTCATCGGGAGGTACTTCAAAGATTAATTCATCGTGAACTTGCAGCAGCAGCCGCGCCTGATAGTTTTGCAAAATTTTGTCTACCTCAATCATGGCAAGTTTAATGATATCAGCACTGGAGCCTTGAATGGGAGCGTTTGCTGCGGCGCGCAAAGATTGGGCGTCATTTTCACTCATGCCCTTGAATTCATCTAGGTTAATATCTTCTGCTTTTTGCTGATTTTGTTTGACTTGTTTGATGTTTTTACCCTCGAATTCAAAATAGCGACGACGGCCTAAAATTGTGGAGACATAGCAATTCGCGATCGCCTCTTTTTTAAGTTTCTCCAAATATTCAAAAACTTTACTATAACGCTCGTTAAATCGGCGAATAAATTCCTTGCCATCTGCTGAGCTTTTGCCCATCGATCTACCAAACTTAATAGCACCCATACCGTAAACTACCCCAAAATTAATCGTTTTGCCAAACCTGCGCTCGTCGGGAGTTATTTCCTCTTTTTCAAACAAAATTTGAGCTGTTACGGTATGCACGTCTCGATTGTTTTGGTAAGCTTCGATTAAAACAGGCTCTTGGCTCAAATGAGCCAAAATCCGCAATTCAATTTGAGAATAGTCAGCCGACACCATCAACCAACCTTCTTCCGGCACAAATGCCTTGCGAATTTGCCTAGAAAAGTCCGTACCGATGGGAATATTCTGCAAATTAGGATTAGAAGAAGAGAGACGACCTGTGTCTGTAACAATTTGATTGAAATCAGTATGCAATCGCTGAGTATCGGGACGCACCCGCTTCGGTATAGCATCTACATAGGTAGAGTAAAGCTTTTGCAGGGTACGGTAGTTTAAGATAGCATCCACAACCAAATGGTCTCCTTGCAAATTTTCTAGGTATTCAGCATCCGTGGAGTAGAAGCCTGTCGCGGTTTTACGAGACTTTTGGGTATTGAGCTTGAGTATGTCAAACAGCAGTTCGCTCAACTGGGCTGGTGAGTTCAATTTTAAAATTTCACTGGGTGCTGTGCTGTGAACTTTCTGCTTAATTTCAGCCAAATCAAGGTTGTTTTTTGGCAAGACTTTCTTGAGATAAGGCTTTAAAATTGCACTGGGTACGGCCTCGTAAACTTTCTGAGGAACCGTCCCTAAAGTTGGTTCAATCTGTTCGATTTTTTCTGCGAGATAAGCCTTGAAATCATCAAGAGGTACGGCGTTATAAATTTTTTGTTCAATTGCTGCTAATTGCGGTTCCAGTTGGTCGGAGAGTTCTTTAAGATATTTTGTGTCAATGCGAATACCCTGATATTCCATTTCAGCTAAAACAGGTTCTAGGGGCTGTTCTACTTCCAGCAGTAACTTGTGCAAAGACTTATCGGGAAAGTTAGCTTCATCAGCTTTATCTAATTCGGTTTTCAGTTTACCTACTAACTGAAATGTGGTGTGAACATCCATGCCGCAGTAGTCGGCTACCGCCGGAATACTGATGTCAGCAATTGTTTGGTTTTTTGCTCGTACTAATTCCTTGTAACTTTTGGCGACAATACCTAAGTATTTTTTTGACAATTCGCTGAGGCTGTGGCTAGTTTCTGGATTGAGTACGTAACTGGCTAGCATGGTGTCGAAGACGACTCCTGCTAGTTTGATTCCTTGACAGCGCAGGATCGATCGATCGAATTTAGCATTTTGCAGCGCTTTGGGATAATTATCGCTCTCCAAAATCGGACGCAAAGCATTTAAAACAGTGGCTTTGTCTAAGTTTTTTCCCGTTTTATGTCCGGTGGGAATGTAAGCAACATCTTGTTCGCCTGTTCCCCAACAGCAGCCAATTCCGACTAATTCGGCGTCTCGCGGTTCGAGGGCGGTGGTTTCGGTATCCCACGCCACGGGTGTAGTTTTGTCGGTGCAGGTTTCCAGCAGTTGGACTAATTCGTTTAACTGTTCTATTGTTTGAATTATTTGGGGTTTGATAGGTAATTTTTTTGCTTCCCTATCGGCTATGGTATCAGCATAAGTCCAAAACCATAAGGCGTATTCTTCATTAAAAATAATTCCACCAAAACGTTTTTGAATTTGTTGCACTTTGCCTAAAAATGTTTTAAATTCCAACTTTTCCAGCATCGGAATTAAGGCTGCTTCGTCAAAACCTTTGAGCTGACAATCTTCTAAGTTGATTTCTAGGGGAACGTCTTGAATAATTGTCGCCATTTTTTGAGAATGATAGGCTGCTTCTTTGCCTTCTTCTAGCTTTTTCTTGGTTGCACCTTTAATTTCGTCGATCGCAGCATAGATGCCGTCGAGGGAATGGTAAGCTTCCAACAATTGCAGGGCGGTTTTGTCGCCGATGCCTTTGACTCCGGGAATGTTGTCGGATTTGTCGCCGCACAAAGCTTTGTAATCTATTACTTGTGCTGGTATAATTCCGAGTTTTTCTTTGACTGCTTCCGGGCCGTATTCTTGGGATTTGCCTTTGCCCGATCGCCTGAGTTCATCCGTGCTCAAGTACAATACACTGATGTGTTTCTCGGTTTCTACTAATTGAAACAAATCTCGATCGCCCGTCAGGATTTTAACCGCATAACCCGCGGCGCTGGCTTTGTTCGCCAAAGTTCCCAAAACATCGTCGGCTTCGTAGCCCGGAGCGGTGACTGCTGGTAAATTGAGATAGCCCAAAAGTTCTTGCAGGTTTTTGAGATCGGGGATAAAATCTTCGGGGGTTTCGGCACGACCGGCTTTGTAGGTTTCGTCTGCTTCGTGGCGAAAAGTGGGCGTGGCGAGGTCAAAGGCGATCGCCATGTACTGGGGATCGTGGGCGGCCATGACTTCCAGCAGCGACTTGAGAAAGCCAAAACAGACGCTGGTGGGAATGCCTGTGGTAGTTCGCAAGCCTCCGTCTCGACTTTTGGCAAAGGCGAAGTAGGAGCGAAAGGCCAGGGAGTGGCCGTCAACTAAGATGAAGGTGGGAGCTTGATTTTCCGACACTGACACAGATGGCGATCGCCCGAAACTATTTTTCCATTCTACCCAGTTGTCATCCCTGTTTCAAAACCGAACGCAACCTCAAAAAAGCTCTAAACCCTTATAGAATAACTCATTCCCAATTCTCAAATCTAAAATCCCAAATCAAAAATCTAAAATTGGTCGATCGGCTTAATGTGCAGCTTGCCTGAGAATGGTAGAAGATAAGAAGTATAGCCTTTCTCAAAAAGATGAGGTACTCATGGGGATAGGGCATAGGCCAAACCGGGCATAGGCCAAACCGGGCATAGGGCATACCTCACTTTTCTGAGAAGCGCTATACGATCGCAAATTTACCAGAAAGAATTAATTGAAAGTCTCTCGCTTTGAGGGAGAAATTAAAATCAGACTATTCATTACTCCAATCCTCGGACTTAAGGGTTGAGGTAGCTCTCAAACTGTCAACTAAGAGGGCAGGCACGGGGGCACTGCCCCTACAACTGTCAACTGTTGAACAACACCAGCCGACGAAGTTTATGGGTGACATTAATCGATGCTACGAAATCCTCGAAATAGAGCCTGGAACTTCCCCAGAAGAAATTAAGCGCGCTTACAGGGATTTAGCCTTTGTGTGGCATCCCGATCGGTTTGCTCACAACGATCGCCTGCAACAAAAAGCCGAACAAAGATTAATAGAAATCAATCAAGCTTACGACGAGTTGGTGTTATTTCTGACTCAGCCTCCACCGCAGTCGATCGACAAACAATCTCAGCAGCCCGCACCGCCCCCACCACAAGAAAAGCCGCCCGAAAAGCCACTGAGAAGGCGATCTGCAAAATCAGGCGGTAAGCCCGGTTCCCAGCGCACTCAAAGCCGGCCAAAAAAAGCAGCATCCCACAAAAATCCCACTTCAAACAACCCGAAAAACAAGAAACGATTTACAACTCAAAATCGCCAAACGTGGGGAAAAAAGCCATATGGGCCCACCGTAGCGAGGGAAGCGCGGCCATCTCAAAAATATCCCTACCTTACCCCGAACCGGAAAAAAGAATTTCCGACTCAATACTCAAAACCGCAGCTATCTCAAAAATATTCCATCTTCCCTTGGGGGCCGTTGGCGATCGCAGTTGGGAGTTACGCTGTGACAAGCTACATTTTGACAAAAGTTGACGCCCCAATGTGGATGTTCACTTTAATCTGGGGTGCGGATTTGCTGTGGGCCGCGATTTTGCTAGCGGAGGGTTCGGCAACGTCTAGAGTGTGGCTGGCGGCGTTAGTTCTGGCTGGCACGGTGGGGGGGTCGATCGCCGGTTTTCAGGCGGGAGGAATCGTAACAGGGGCTGCTTGGGCGCTAGTTGGGGCCCTTATGGGGGCGATCGCCAGTTCAGAGGCCCAGTCCCGGGCCGTGGCTGTAGTTTTGGCAGCAGCGGGAGTGCTGACAGTGGTGGGATTGATGGCTGGAACGGGTTCCGGTAATTGGCTGAAGGTGTTAGTGGAGGCGGTTTGTTGGGGGATTGTCGGCTTGATGTGCGGGCTGGCGGCGGAACTAGGCGTGCATTCTGGTGGGCCCGTCGGGCTTGGAGGTGCGATCGGGCTCTTGATTGGTGCGTGGGCGGGGGCTTTGGCTGGGCAGGGTGCGGAGGCCCTACCCCAAGCCTTGGCTGTGGCGGGCTCTGGGGCTGTTTATGGGGCTTGGGCTGCGATCGGGATTGTTGCGGGAGTTGTGGCGCGGATGGTAGCTGGGGAAAGGTCGATCGGCAATGGCGGGATCTACACGTTTATCCTGTTAGTGGCTACTTCTGGTTTCGGGCTGTGGTTGGGAAATTGGCTGGTTGGGCGAATCTTTTAAATTAGTCAGTAGTCATTAGTCATTGGTCATTAGTCATTAGTCATTAGTGCTGTCCCCTCCGAGCGAACAGCATTAGTCATTAGTGCTGTCCCCTCCGAGCGAACAGCATTAGTCCTGAGGAAAAATTACTGTAGTTTAGACTAACCAAAGATGAGAACGGTGGCAAAAGAAGAACTAAAGCCACCGTCCCAGGAGAGAATGAGGGTGAAAAAGAAAACCTATCCACTCCCTAAATGAACAGTGAACGATTAA